>MIBM01000220.1:0-5688 GCA_001830645.1 Spirochaetes bacterium RIFOXYC1_FULL_54_7 | reverse complement strand
GAACACCACTGCAGAAGACCGTCTGGCGGGAGCTCTGGAAGAGTTCAAGAAATATCCCGGTATCAAGATACTCGACCATCAATACTGCGACTGGTCACCGCCCAAGGCCAAATCCATCATGGAAGCCATGATGCAGGCGTTCCCGACCATCGACGGAATCTGGGCGGATTCAGGCCTCATGTCCTGGCCGGCTCTCCAGGCGATGAAGGAAGCGAACCGACCGTTGGTTCCAAGTACAGGTGACCAGCTCAACGGCTACGCCAAGTTCCTTGTGGAGAACAAGGTTCGCGGCTACGTATTCCCCATGACCACCAAGCTTTCCGGTGAAGCGGTCAAGATGGCACTCAAGGCATTGAAAGGCGAGAAAGTGCCGAAGGTTTATTCCATCGAAATCGACGGCCTGGGACCGGAACTTATAAACAAGTTCGTCAAGCCGACCCTTTCGGATTGGTGGTGGATCGGCGACGATCAGATGCCCCAGGATTTCCTGCCCAAACTGTAGAAAGACGAGCCTCCCCGCATCTGGTTATCGCTGGATGCCGGGAGGTGGACCGGGAAAAAACTGGATGGAAGGCGGTCGTGTAATGTCCAAGGACGTGGCTGAGGGGAACGTGCTGGAACTCACCGGTATAACGAAAAGGTTTCCAGGTGTATTGGCCTTGGATACAGTTGACATGGTGTTCAGGAAGGGCGAGGTCCATGCGCTGGTGGGAGAGAACGGCGCAGGGAAATCCACCCTGATGAAAATACTGTCCGGGGTGTACCAGGCTGATTCCGGGACCATCTTGTTCAGCGGAGGATCGGTGGTTTTCAGGAATCCCAGTCAGGCGCAGGATGCGGGCATCGCGATCATCTTCCAGGAGTTCAGTCTTATCCGCACCTTCACCGTGGCAGAGAATGTGTTCCTTAACCGGGAGCCTTCGGGTCTCGCCGGCTTCAAGGATATGAGGACCGCCCGTAAAGAAACCGGGAACCTGCTCCGGGAGATAGGTTTCGACCTGGACCCCGACGCGAGGATCGAGGATCTGACGGTCGTGCAGCAGCAGGTAGTGGAAATAGTGAAGGCCCTCTCCATTACGGCGACAGTCCTCATAATGGATGAGCCATCTGCTGCACTGACTGACAAGGAATTGAAAAACCTCTTCGGGATAATCCGCGTTCTCAAGGCGCGCGGTGTCACTATTATCTATATCTCCCACATGCTTCAGGAAATATTCGAGATAGCGGATAGGGCAACGGTGATGAAGGATGGGGAAACCATCGGTACCAAAAATATTTGTGAAACGACAAAAGAAGAACTTATCCGCATGATGGTGGGTAGGGAAATAAAGGATTTTTTCCCCGCCTCGGTCCGGACAAGGAAGGAAGAGCTTCTTTCTGTCTCGGGATTGCGGAAGGGAAGGAAGCTGGACGGCGTGGACTTTTCCCTCCACGCGGGCGAGATACTCGGTATTGCCGGGATGGCCGGGTCGGGTCAGACCGACCTCGCGAAGGCCCTTTTTGGCGTCGAAGCGGCGGATTCAGGAGAGATAAAAGTACTTGGAAAAACCTTGAATATAAAGTCCGTGCGGCAGGCTATCGGCGCAGGCATCGGCTATATTTCGGAAGACAGGAAGAATTATGGAATACTCGGACCCATGGCGGTGCGGGTGAACATCACGGTTGCCGACCTGGGACGTTTCCTGCGGGGCGGTGTTCTTTCGGGAAAGAAAGAACGCGAAGAGGCGAACAAAAAAATCGGCGAACTCGGCATCAAGGTCGCCGGCATGAACCAACGCGCCGACACACTCTCGGGCGGCAATCAGCAGAAGATGCTGATCGCGCGCTGGCTCCTGAAAAAGCCCCGCATCTTCATCATCGTCGAACCTACACGCGGAATCGATGTGGGTGCGAAGACCGAGATCTACAGGATCATGCGCGCCCTGGTCGAATCCGGTAGCGGTATACTCATGGTGTCCTCCGATCTCCCGGAGGTGATCGGAATTTCGGACAGGATACTGGTCATGCGCTCGGGAAGGATAGAAGGCATCATCGACCAGAGTGGGGGCTTGACCACAGAGGAACGCATAATGTCCCTGGCAGTTGGCCACGACTACAGCTTCAGCGAAGGAATCCCGTCATGACAAAAATTCCGACCCTCAAGGAAATGGTGTATGCCGCAGGAAAACCCGAGCGCTTGGTCTGGATAATACTATCCATATTGATCGTCGTCAGCCTTGTGGCGTCTCCACTGTTTTCTGGCCTGGACAATCTGAGGAACGTTTTCCTCATCCAGCCGGTGGGACTCGGGCTAGCAGCTCTGGGTCAGACCTTCATCGTGCTTGCAGGCGGTATTGACCTCTCGGTGGGTTCGGTCATCTCCTTGCTCACCTCACTCGCAGCGGGTATTTTCCAGAAGTACCCCCTCATGCACCCGCTGCTCATGGTGGCCATCATGCTCGGGCTTGGCGCGGCTATCGGTGCGGTGAACGGCATTATCGTCGCGCGCCTGCGGGTGACGCCTTTTATGGCTACCCTCGCCATGATGCTCATATACCAGGGGCTCGCCCTCTTTTACGCCAAGAGGACTATTGGCGGCATCCCGCGATCTTTCCGCTTCATCGCGGAAGGGAGCGTACTGGGTGTACCGATGAGCATCGTCCTTTTTGGCTTTATCATCGCGCTTTGTCATATAGTCCTTGTGAGACACCGCTTCGGTGCCAAGGTTCTAGCTGTGGGTTCTGACCCCAACGTCTCCGCGCTTTCGGGGATAGATGTAGGCAGGACACGTTTCCTGTCCTATCTCTTCGGCGGCATGCTCTTTTCCTGCGCGGCTATTTTCCTTGCCGCGCGCATGGGCGGTGGAGGTCCGAAAGTGGGTGTCGGCTACGACCTGGATTCGATAACCGCCATCGTCATAGGCGGTGTTTCCCTATCGGGTGGCACCGGCAATGTTCTTGGCGCTTTCGGAGGCGTGCTCATCATCAGTGTTTTCTACAATCTGATGAATCTGCTTTCACTCAATTCTTTCCTGCAGATCCTCCTGAAGGGTCTCATCCTTATTGTGGCCGTCGCTTTCACATCCTGTAAAAAACAGGGATAAGTGGTCGCGGCCGAAGGACTTGAATATGGGCATCGAAGTTTTTTCCCGGGCAATCGCGGTAGGTGGAAAATCTGTACCCAACCGCTTCGTCGTACTTCCGACGGAAGGCAACGATTCGGATGCCGACGGAGCTCCGACTGCTCGGACCATCGAGCGGTACGTCAATCACGCCCGAGGCGGAGCGGGAATCGTCTTCATGGAAGCGGTTGCCATTTCCCGCGACGCGCGGGCACGTATCAGCCAACCGACCCTTTCCGACAAAACGCTGGAGGCCTATAAAACCTTGGTGAAGGATTTCCGGTCCGCCAACCCTGATGCGCTTTTCATGATCCAGCTCGACCATGCTGGAGCCCTCTCCGATTCCGTTTTCGCGAAACCGGTATTCGTGTACGACAAACCGGGCGCTTGCACCGTTCTCACGGATGACGAAATAGCGGGGCTGCGAGATGGTTTCATCAAATGCATCATTCTGGCTGCGGATGCCGGTTTTGATGGTGCGGAGCTGAAATTCGCCCATGGTTTTCTTGGCAACGATTTCATCGATCCCGCAAATCAGAGACCCGGCAAGTACGGCAGCAGTTTCGCGAACAGGACCCGCTTCTTCTCCGAGATAGTCGAGGGTGCCCGTAGAGCTCTCGATGCGCGGAACTTCATCCTCGGCGTTCGTTTCTCCGCATACAACGGCCTGCCGAAGGGGTTCGGCTCTTCCGGCGTGGATGGTTCAGTCGAGGATATGGATGAACCTCTGCGCTTCGTCACATTGGCGGAACAGCTTGGTTGCGGAATCATCAGTGTCTCCGCAGGCAGCGCTGCCGGGAACCTGGACATCCTGCTTCCGGGGACCGCATACGCGGAAGGTTGCCTGCGCCATTTCAGGTTGACGAGTCGGGTGAAACACGCTGTCAGGATACCCGTGATCGGGGCGGGCTACAGCCGCATCGCGCATTCCGGGTTGCAGGGACATGACCTGCTCTACTGGGCGGGGAAAAACCTGAGCGATGGGAACGTCGATCTGATCGGTCTTGGCCGCCAAGCCATCGCGGATGCAGCGTATCCAGATAAGGTTCTGGCCGGCAAGGCGGATACCGTGAAAGTCTGCACCACCTGCGCGGGCTGTGGAATGCTTCTGGGGGATCAGAAAAATGTCGGCTGCACGCTGTATGACGAGTATTACAAAGAGTTGTCCAAAGCCAGAAAGTAAAGCGTCTGTCTGTGCCCGGTCCGCGTCGCCCGACCCGGCGCTTCAGCCCAGCGCCGGGTGGTCAGATCCTTGCCAGTTCCCTGTATACCTGATCCGCCAACCCGAATCCGGCGCTCTTGGTCAGGCTGGTGGCATACTCGTCGTTCAGCATGTCCTGGAAGATCTCCTCGGCATAGCCACCGCTCATCAGGGTGTCTTTGCCCAGGCTGCCGCGCATCTCCTTGAGCATCATCTTCATGAAGATCTGCTCGAACTCCTGGCACTGCTTGTACAGCGGGGAATTGCGGTCCACCGGTGCGTTGGGAGCCATGCGGGCGCCCGAGCCCTGAAGGGCGGTCGGCGTCTTGAGGGGGCGGTTATGGTAGGCCAGGGTCGCGCTGTCTATGGTCATCTAGCTAATCCTTAGCGCTTCAGGTTGGTGGCGGTGCCCAGCATGTTGTCGCTGGTCTGGATGGTCTTGGAGTTGAACTCGTAGGCGCGCTGGGCGGTTATCATGCTCACCATCTCCCGCACCACCGACACGTTGGACATTTCCAGGAAGCGGTGGATGGTCTTGCCCATGCCGTCAAAGCCCGGGCGGCCGGGCAGGGCGTCGCCGGAGGCGTTGGAGATTTTGAACAGGTTCTCGCCCACCGCCGTCAGACCCACCGGGTTGGGGAAGCGGTACAGTTCCAGCCGCCCCACGTCCACCGGGTCGTCCTGGCCGGGCACCTTCACATTGATGCGCCCGTCCTGGCTGATGGACAAAGTCTCGGGTATGAAATCCTCGGGCAGTATCACCTCGGGCATCAGCTTGTAGCCATTGGAAGTCACGAACTGGCCATTGGCGTCGATCTTGAAGGCGCCGTCCCGGCTGTAGGCATAGGAGCCGTCATACATCATGATGCGGAAGAAGCCGTCGCCCATGATGGCAATGTCCGATACATTCTCGGTATTTTGCAGATTGCCCTGGGTAAACTGGCGCTGGGTGGCGGACAGCTTCACGCCGTGACCCATCTGCACCGGCACAGGAACCACCGTGTCCTCCGTGGCCGGGGTGCCGGCTACACGGACGGTCTGGTAGATCAGGTCCTCGAAATCCGCGCGCATGCGCTTGTAGCCAGAAGTGTTAACGTTGGCCAGGTTGTTGGATATCGTGTCGATGCTGGCCTGCTGGCCTATCATGCCGCTCGCGGCGGTCCACAGACTTCGTACCATATTCTTGTCCTATCCTTTATACCTTGGCTACTTCGTTTATCAGCTTGCCGAGTGACGCGTCCTGGGTCTGTATGGTCTTCTGGTTGGCCTCGTAGGCCCGGTTTACTTCTATCATCCGCACCATTTCCAGAATGGGGTTCACATTGGAGGCCTCGGTAAAGCCCTGCAGCACTGTCGGCCTGGCCTGACCCTCGATCGCCTCCGCGGG
>MIBM01000219.1:6280-7624 GCA_001830645.1 Spirochaetes bacterium RIFOXYC1_FULL_54_7 | reverse complement strand
AGTTGCCCTGCTGCGACAACCAGGATGCCCGCGAAGACCAGCCAGTCACGGCCCATGCTTTTCCCTTTTCCCTGCGCGGAGGACTTTGCTCCCTCGGGTGTAATCTTCGACGGATTCATGCTGTCACCCCCACCAGGAGTCCGATGATCAATGCCGCGATGATGCTGAGCACATTTCGCAACAATGTGAACCTCTTACCAAGTACCCGGATCTCCATCGGCAGGGTCATGAACCCTACCATCGTGAGCGTGGTGATGAAGACGGCGATCACCATCACCGATGCCCCGCTGCGCAGCAAGGATCCCCCAAGGGGGAAGGAAACAAGTGAGGGAATGTGCAGGACCGAACCCAGCAGCGCGGCGGTGAGTACCCCTGTGATGCCGCTTCCTTCTCCCAGGATCCGGCCGATTGTCGCCGAGGTCACGAATCCCATGATGAGGCCAATCAGGATCAGAATTCCGAGCAGCGTTGGCGCAAGTCCCGCTCCTGAACGAAGTGCGGCACGGAGAGCCTGGATTGTCTTTGCTCGATCCTTGAAAAAAGAGACGGCAAGAAACACCAGAGCCAGTGCGTTGATTGAAATAACCGTCACATTCACTTGTTCCCTCCAGTATATAACTTAGTATCATAGTAAGTATGCTACTAAATATCATAGCTGTCAAGCAAGAAGATGTGATGGGCGGGAAGAGACGTGGATAGCGGTCTTGCGAAGCGTCAGATGGACTTAGCAGTTACCATTGCGCACTGTTGCCGCCGGTATGGTAAGGATGAACGAGGTTCGGACACCAGGTTCCGACTCAAGGTCTATGGACCAGCCGTGGGTCTCGATTATCGACTTTACCGAAGCCAGCCCGAGTCCAAAACCACCGGTGTTCCGGCTCCTGTCTCCGCGGAAGAAGGGTTCGAAGACACGCTTGAGGTTATCCGGCAGTATTCCGGCGCCGCCGTTCTGCACCCGGAGGACGATGCTTCCATCCAGCCTGGAAGTTTCAGCCGTCACCAGTATCGGAACCGCAGGGTCGCCATAAGCGACGGCATTGTCGACCAGGTTCTCGAGGACCCTCGCAATCATGTCCGGGTCAAAGGAGACCAGGAACGGAGAACAGAGGTCGATGCGTGTTTCCAGTTGGTGACCATGGACGGCACAATAATCGGAAATACCGGGAAGGACATCTACCAGGAAGGCCTGAAAATCGGATTGCTCAAGGGATGCCAGCCAGGCATCAGTGGTTGTTTTTGCCAGGTCGATGAGACGGGCTATCCGCCTGCCAAGAAGTTCAGCCTTGACGCGCATGATGTTGACGTACTCAGCCCGCTTCCTGACGGGATCCTCCGCCGTATCGG
>MIBM01000219.1:0-6020 GCA_001830645.1 Spirochaetes bacterium RIFOXYC1_FULL_54_7 | reverse complement strand
AAGAGCGAGAAGACCGAGACCAAAGCCAGGAGTATGACCATGGTTACCGGAAGGATCCGCGCCGGATTCTCAAGAGAACTCAGCATCTCGGCCGGGACCTCGAGCTTGACGGTACCGCTCCTGCCTCTCGCTGAAAAACGGAAGGAATAGAAGTCCCTCCCATAGTCGGCTGTGGGCATGCTGGAGCCTTCTACAGACTGCGGTCCCCGAGCGTACAGTACGGTACCGTCATCAGCCATGACTGTCAGTCCGGTATCAGGAGGCAGGTCCTCGAAGCCTGAAAAATCACCCGACAGGAGGGCTCCATGCATGTCCTGTGCCAGCATACGTATCGCTATGAAGGTGGCTTGGGGTGCGACAACCCTTCCGGCCGTCAAGGGCAGAAGCTGAAGGCCTATGGTCAGCGGTGGAACCACGAGTATGGTCAGGACAATGACAATGAACTTTCCCTTGATGCCCATGTTCATGCCCCACCTTCAAAGGCCTCTAAGTTGAACCGGTAACCCTTTCCCTTCAGGGTCAGGATCCTTTCAGGCTGTCCGGGATCGATCTCTATTTTTTTTCTGATGCGCTGGATATAGACGCCTACCGTCGTCGCATCGCCGAAGCGTTGTCCCCACACGCGTTCGTAGATGTCCTGCGCGGCGTAGGTCTTTCCGGGATTGTCAACCAGGAAGGCCAGCACGTCGAACTCCCTCGCGGAGAGCGGCACCCGCTTGCCCCCCATGGAAAGCATGCAGGCATCGAAATCGAGTATAAAGGGTCCGAAGGAACTCGTTTTCCTGGGCCCGGCCGGTTGGCTGCCTATACGCGAGCGCCTGAGCAAGGCCCTGACCCTCGCAGCGAGCACCCGGGGGGCAACCGGCTTCGAGACGAATTCATCAGCCCCTGTCGATAGCCCGGTTATGACATCCTCGTCTGACTCGCGGGCCGAAACCACCATGACGGGGACAGAGCTTGTCAGGCGAAGTTCCTGGAGGAATTCAAAGCCATCCATGCCAGGCAGATTTATATCCAGAAGCACCAGGTCGAAACTCCCCCCCCTGAAGGCTATCCGCGCCTCCTCTCCCGAGCCGCAGATATGGCATTCTATTCCCTCCCGCTCAAGGTAAGCCGCCGCCAGGAGCGCCAGAGCTTCCTCATCCTCGACGACCAGTACCTTGGCTTTCATGGAACCTCCGGCTTAGAATGTAGCCCCGGAGACCGAAAGGAGCAAGGCGACCGTGGGCCCAGATCCCAGCGGGGAAAACTCCGAGCCCTCTGCGCCATACCTATAGTCAAAGTCGACACGGACCATCAGGCGGTCCCAGCCATCCCAGGAAACACCCAAGCCCGCCTTTCCTGAATTGTCCACCAAGTTGCCAAGCCATGATAGCGTAACTCCAAATCCTGAATCCAGGATTGCGCTTGTCGACACCACGGCTCCACCGTAATGTCGTGCACTTTCAACCAGATCCTCTACCCCAAGCGCCCCCGCCATCAAGAAGGTCTTCACTGCCAACTCATGGCCGGAAAGGATGCGTGGGTCATCATAACCGAGGCCATTGTAGTAATATTGCGCCCGCACCCCCAGGTTGGCCCGGTTCAGGTCATCGGACCAGGACCAGGCAATACCGGCAGTTGCCAGAGGGAACAGTTCATCCGGCCTTGTTTCTACCGAGACACCCGACGGGGAGCCGCTGTCAAGAACGACCCAGCGTTTGTCTTCGTTTCCCCTCAGAACTGCCTCGGCGAACAGATAGACACCGCCCAGCGTCGTGCTCAGGGTAGTCATCACAGCCCATGGAGACTCAGGCATCCACAGCCCGCCCAGAGACAATTCAGCATTGCCTGCCATCCATTCCACCTTCGGCGCCAGGGCCACAGGCCCCCCATCAACCGCTTCACCGAGGATGGAGTACAGGTAGTAATTGTCCGTACCCACCGGCAGATGGATCTTCACTGCCACGGGCCCGGTCAACTCAGCCTCGGGATCTTCCGGGTTTACCCGTTGGGTATTGAGCAGGTTGGCGGGGCTGAAAAAATACCCGACCCCCCAATTTGCCGTCTGCTTGCCGGAGCGGACAAAGAGACCTGGGAAAGGAAGTATATCTGCAAACGCTTCCATCAGCTCATAATCGCCATCGTCTGCAAAGGGATATTCAGCGCGGCCTTTGATGAAAACCCGCAGATCCTCGTCAGGCCGTGCATCCAGGTACAGATCAAATCCGAGTGCCACCCCAGGCGACAGGTAGGTCGAAATGTCATCGCCCCAGGCATCAGGCTTGCCCGAACCTTCCACATCCATGAAGAAGCGTCCACCGACCTTCACGGTCTCGGATGTCAGGAGTGCTGCCGATGGATTGCCCGGGTTTGCATCGGCTTGCCTCACAAGGCCTTCTCCTCCAGACAAGGCATCATCAAAAAGGGCATCGTCGAACATGACCTCACCGAACAGTTCCTCCTCCAAGGTATCCTGGGCCTGGATCGAAACTCCCGGGACGGCTGCAAGAAGTACCAGGGCAACAAGCGCCGGGACAAAGGTATGTACGTTATTTCGCTGCTTCATATCATACCCCCTACCTGTTCATGCGCTCGACGTAGGCCTTGGTGAAGACCGTGTCGGGCAAAGGGGCCACTGAAATTTCAGTCATCGTGATGCGCGTCTTCTTGCCTTTGACAAGCGCGTCGACGTACAGCACCACATCGGCTACGTACGACGCTCCTGACTGGACATAGCTCGTGTAATAGGCAGTGCGCAAGAGACGTTTTGACAGGGAAAAATCCTCGCTTTTCAGAAGCAGCCCGCCCTTCTTGGCCACCGAGATTTTCTTGAAGGCGTAAGTCGCCTCATCGTTCGTTGCCTTGAGGTCGACGACCCACACGTCGTAGGCGCCGAGCTTCCCTTCAGTCCAGGTCGAGACGGCATAGTCGGTGGCCAGGGAGGAGGAGCCAAAATCAGAGTTCTTGGCATCTGTTCCCTGGAGATTTTCCTTCATGGAGCTGCGGTTGAATTTCCTGCTCTCCGGATCGTAGAACCACAGGTTCTCATCTACGCGCAGGTAACCCTGGCCAAGCTGGCTCTCGGGCTCCAGGAACAGGATCAGGAAGCTGTCGTTGCCGTCCCGCCTGAAGGTCTGGGCCATCTTTACGTCCTTGCCATTCTCCGGATCGTCTGACTCCATCCGCAGCTTCGCCGCGAAATCATGGTCCGGGAAATTGAGTTGCCCGTCTATAGCCGCGAGCATGGCGGTAAAATCGGGTGTCTGCGCGTTGGCGGCTATTGCGGCCAGCGTCAGAAGCCCGGCCAGATAGATGCTCCTGTATGTATAACGTTTCATGGTGTGCTCCTTGTTCATCATTCTCGATTTCCTGGTCATCAATACGTAGCCTGCAATGCGGAGGCCGGGTTGAGCCGTGAGGCAGCCCGGGCAGGAAAGTACGCTGCCAGAAGGTTCATCGCGCAGAGTATCAAAAAATTCCTCAGTATGGCTGACGGCTGGATGACTAGTTTCAGGTGTCCCTTGTCAAGGAACATCGAGAAAAAGCTGGCTCCGCCAAAGTCAGCGAAGGATGAAACACCCATGACCACCAGTGAGAGCAGGAACCCGCCTGCCGCCCCGAGGACGGTGATGGTCAGGGCTTCCATAAGGAAGATATCCCTGATCCCGCCCCTTTGTACGCCGATGGCCCGCATGGTGCCTATCTCCGCGGTGCGCTCCATGAGAACCATCCGGTAGGAGTTCATGATGCCTACCATGATGATGACCATGAGCACCACGAATACTGCCATCGAAATGGCGTCCAGCGCCGACACGAGGGAAAGCATCGTGGACATCACGTCCTCTATGGTGGAAAGCGTGAACTTGGTCCCATCCCAGCGTTCCGCGGCGTCCACGGACGTGGGTCCTCCCATACCGAACATACGCCTGAGGCCCGTCATTTTTGACATTTCATTTCCGGCGACGGTTCTGGGCTCGACCGGGCCACGCAAGCTCAGTTCGTCATACACGACAGTCGCCGCGGCGGATACGGCCTCGATGTCCTTCAAGTACACGTTGATGGTCTGGTACCCGCCTTCATCGAGCCCAATCAACCTGTTGAGCGCCACCTTCTGCACATATCCAGAGGTCAGCCCAAGGCTGCCCCCGCTCGCGGTCGTTGCAACCAGGATGAACTCGCCGACATTGAGCTGGCCCGTCACCGTGGCGACCTTGAAGATCAGCGTCTCTCCCAGGTCCATCCCGAGCTTCCTCACGGTATCCTCGGGCAGGATGATCGCATCCATGCTGTCCAGATCAGCGAGCGAACCCCGGCTTACTTCCAGCTTGTCCCTGAAGTCCCGCTCGTCGGCAAAGTCGACGCCCTCTATCCGCTGGGAAACTTCCCGGGTTCCGAAATAGAGCGATCCAGCTCCCCGTGAACGCCGGTGAACCGAGGCAATCCCATCACCCAGAAGTGCAAGGGCGGACTCTGCTGCCGAGGCATCCTCTATGATGGAAATTTCAGATCCGCGTTCACTGACCACCGAACCCGACAGGTACAGGTGGCCGCCGAATGCGTAGCTGAAGTTGTCCTTGGCGCTGGCCACGACTCCGGCTGTCAGGCTGTTCATCAGGGTTATGATGAAAAAACCGAAGGCGACAGCACCACCCAGAAGCAGGCTGCGTTTTTTCTGGCGCGTCACGTTGCGCATCGCTATTCTCAAAGACTGGTACATGGTTCTGCTCCTCATACTCGTTGCATGGCGACGACGGGGCTGACCCTCAGGGCGACCGACGCGGGGTACAGACTTGAAAGGACGCCTATGGCCACCGTCGCTGCAAGGCTGTACGCCACCGCGAATCCAGAAAGCACCGGATGGAGGGCCGCGCCTCCGAACAACAGCTGGATGAATTGATTGCTCGATTCAATGCCGGCTTTGTTAGCCATTCCCACCACTACCGCCCCGGCCACGATGCCGAAAGCGCCGAAGATGATCGCTATCACCAGGGTTTCCCACAGGATCATCGACCGGACAAAGGACTTGCCGCCCCCGATGGCACGGATCGTCCCTATCTCCGGGATCCGCTCCGTAACCGAGATGACCAGGGTATTCATGATGATGATGATGGCCACGATCGATATTACGAGAACGATTACATTGAAGATGATCTGGATGGAATACGCCAGATCGGCGACCATGCCGGCGCCCCAGCGCCAATCGGACAAGCCTGCGTCTACACCCGTTTCCATTATGGAAGCGTTCATGGCTTTTTTGGTTTCCGCAAACAAGGATGAATCAGTCAGCCGGATGAGCAGGAAATTCCACGCATCGGAATCAAGGGAAGTGTAGCGCCCACGGACGGAGACATCTCCAAGGATGGCATCGTAATTGACTGGCGATGAATCGATGCCGGAATCGCCCCCAATCCCGTCGTGCACCAGGGCAGCCGAGCCGAACAGCTCATCCTCCGACACCGTTTCACCTGCTTCACCCAGTGTCGCTGACCCACCGCTTGCGACAGCCCCGGATGCAGTCGTCATACCCTTCAAGGCGCGGAGGGTTGTGGCATCGACAATAGAGATCTGTTCCAGTTGCATACCGGCACGTTCGAACCTGATGATTCCCGCAACCTTCACCTCCCGGAGGCGCAGTCCCGCAGCCCCAAAGCCGCCAAGGGTCAGCGAATCACCCACCTTGATGGATCGATCCAGCTCCTTCTCGGCGTTGGCCCGTACCTTCTCGGACAAGAGGATGCTTGCCTCCTTCGCCATCGGGAATCCGCCTTCAATGAAGGAGAGACTGTCGGGAAACATCCGCTGGTATTCAGGGTAATTGACACCCCACAGGAAGGATATCCCGGCCGCTTCCTCGTCCATGCTTATGGTTGCGGTTCCCGAAATCAAGGGCAGCACAGCAGCAACCGAGGGCAGGGATTCAGCCTCGCCACGCAGTTCGGCAAAGGCCGGAATGACCGGAATATCCGACGATACCGGTCCCATGGGTATGAGGGAAAAAGAATCTTCCGAGTTGCCATGCAGGATCAGATCACCGGTAT
>MIBM01000218.1 GCA_001830645.1 Spirochaetes bacterium RIFOXYC1_FULL_54_7 | reverse complement strand
AGGGCAGCTGTCGAGGAGTTCGTGAACAACATCACCTTCTGACATCCAGTACTGCCTGAGAGCACCACCTGAAGGTTAGCCTCTGGTTTTGACAGAGGTGCCTTCAGGCGGGATGCCAATTGCGGTCATGGTGCCATGGACGCAAGTGGCACTCAATTTTCAACAGGAACCCGGGTGGATCAGCTTGCCTGCCCGGCATCTGAAAACAACAGGATCCAGCCATGACCATCGGAAACCAGATCAAGTCCTACATGCGAAAACCCCATAACGTCATACTGGTGGTCCTGGCCATCTCCCTGACGTTCCTGACCCTGTTCCCCCTGCTGTCGTTGATCCGGGACACCATTACGGTGCACCCCTCGGAACTGATGTCTGTCCGGGGCTCGAGGGTGGGAGACCTGACCCCTTTCCACTGGCGCAAGGTGTTCCTTGACGGTGAAACCAGCCAGAACCTCTTTTACAAGCCTTTCTGGAACACCATGTACGTCTCCATGTGGAGCTGTATGGCGGCTTTGATGCTTGGCGGAAGTGTTGCCTGGCTGGTCACGCGCAGCGACCTGCGGTGGAAATCCTTCATCTCCACTGCCTTCATCTTCCCGTACATCATGCCCTCCTGGACCCTTGCCATGGCCTGGCTGAATTTCTTCCGCAACCGACTGATAGGCGGGGCTCCCGGACTGTTCACAGCCCTGACCGGAATCGAGACGGCCAACTGGTTTGCCTATGGGGCCTTTCCCATCATCATGGTACTCGGCCTGCATTACGCGCCTTTCGCCTATATCCTGATCGGGGGAATCCTCAGGAACATGGATGCCAACCTGGAAGAAGCAGCGGTCATACTCAAGGCAGGGCGGTTCAAGATACTGTCCAGGATAACCCTGCCCATCGTCATGCCGGCGGTGCTCTCCACCTTCCTGCTGGTGTTCTCCAGTGCTATGAGTGCCTTTGCGGTACCTGCCTTCCTTGGCACACCGGTCCGCTTCCAGGTTCTTACCACCCAGTTATACAGAACCCTCAACGGCCTCAATCCTGGCTATGGCTATATCATGGCCCTGGTGATGATACTCATCGGGACGGGTATCCTCATGGTCAACCAGTGGTTCGTGGGCAAGCGGAAATCCTTTACCACCGTAACCGGAAAGAGTTCCAATATTTCCCTGGCAAAGCTTCGGGTCCTTCGGACACCGATATCCGTACTGCTTGTAGCCATGATCTTGATGGTATCCATTCTGCCGCTGGTGACCTTTGCGGTGGAATCTTTCATACTTGCTCCTGGAGATTACTCCACAAAGAATCTGACCACCCAGTTCTGGGTGGGAGAAGGGCGACCTGATATTGGTGGCGGCGAGCCGGGCATACTGTTGAACAAGTACATCTACCTCGGCCTGTGGAACAGCATAAGGCTGTCAGTAACGGTAGCCCTGGTGGCCGGAACCATCGGAGCCCTGGCGGGTTATGCCATAGTCAGGGCAAGGGGCACCAGGCTTTCCACCCTAGTCAACAATCTGGCCTTCTTCCCCTATCTGATGCCGTCCATGGCCTTCGGGGCC
>MIBM01000217.1:7666-10685 GCA_001830645.1 Spirochaetes bacterium RIFOXYC1_FULL_54_7 | reverse complement strand
TTACGTCAGAACGACTTCTCCGGACGGCTCGGTGGTGAGGAATTCGCCATCGTCTTGCCGGAAACACCGCTTCAGGCGGCCGCTGAAGCGGCGGAACGGCTGCGCGCGAATGTGGATAAAACTCCGGTAACTTATGACAACCAGACCTTCTTCATTACCGCGAGCATTGGCGTCAGCCAGTTCAGAACCGGTGACGATCTGGAAAGCCTGCTCAATCGGGCCGATAACGCGATGTATGACGCCAAGAAGACCGGACGGAATCGGGTCTGCATTCTTCTATAATATTACTGCCGTCGATTGTGCGCCACGCCGGGCCGTGCTATCATGGTGCTATGTCCAACAGGAATATTTTATTGGCCGCCGCGCTGGTCGCGGCACTTGGTATCGTCAGTGCCCAGGCTCCCGCACGCATTGTGATGGGTGGCCGGGCCGTAGTCATGGTTGCCGACGCCGTCTACGCGTTTCCCGGTGCCCGTTCGCGGGTCATTGCCGTAGGTGGTGCCGACCAGGGGCTGGGAACCTTCCTCAGGGTGGTCGATCCTGCTTACAAGGACGCCCCTTCCCTGCCCCGGCAGGCCGGCGCGGAGGTCTATGCGTCTTTTCGGCCGGATCTGGTAATCCTGAAATCGCCCATGAAGGCCCAGCTTGGCCCAGGGTTTGATGCCTTGGGTATCAAGGCCTTGTACCTGAATCTTGAATCGCCGGAAGACTACTACGCCGAGCTGGCCGTTTTGGGCAAGCTGCTTGGCGAGGAATCCCGGGCCGCTGAGCTGGTGGCCTACTATCGCGACGCGGTGGAAAGGGCAGGCAAGGCGGCCAGTGGCAGCCCGTCCAGGCCGCGGCTTCTCATCCTTCAGGCCGCAGGTGGCGGCTATGAGGTGCCTCCCGCCACCTGGATGCAGACCAGAGTGGCGGAGCTGGCTGGCGCGGAGCCGGTCTGGGTCGGCGCCAATCCAGGCGGTGGCTGGGCCAAGGTCGGGGCGGAGCAGATCCTGGCCTGGAACCCCGACTCAGTCTGCATAATCAGCTACAATGAAGACCCTTCTGCCCTGGCCCGTGGCTTTGTCTCCGATGCCAGGTTCTCGTCCCTGAAGGCTGTGCGCAGCGCCCAGGTATTTGCGATGCCCCAGGATTTCCTGTCCTGGGACCAGCCGGACGTCCGCTGGGGCATGGGCCTTCTGTGGCTGACCAGCAAGCTGCACCCCGGCCGCCTGCCCGGCTACAATACCGAAACCGAGGCTCGCCGGTTCTTCCAGCTCTTCTTCGGTATGGATGGGACGGCATTCCAGCGTGACCTGAAGCCAAAGCTGCGCGGCGACTGGCAGTGAGGCCTTCCGTGTTTATTGCCGAGCCTGCTGGCTGAGGGGTCGCAGCCTGGTGGCTCCGATGGCGGTTGGAGCGGACCATGAAAAACCCCCTCCGGATTCCAGGAATCACGGAGGGGGCCCACGTTACCGGTAGCGGTCCTATTTCTGTCCGAGTATCGCCTTCCGTATCATTCCTTTCAGGATCTGGGCCTTGTAGCGGTTGCAGGACAGGGGATACACCTGCCGCACGGCGATCTCTCCAGCCTGTGCGGCGGTTTCCTCTGTGGCTTCCTTGCCTACAAGGTACTCTTCAACAGCCATGGCTCTCAGCGGTACCGGAGCGACAGCCCCGAAGACCATCCGGGCTTCCTTGATCTTGGTACTCTCCATCCGCAGGGAAATGGCTACGCTGACGATGGGGAAGTCTATCGAGTTGCGTATCCTGAACTTGTGGAAGCTGTTCCTGGTACCAGCCTTGAGTGGTGGTACATGGATTTCCTTGACCAGTTCGTCCACCGCAAGTACGGTGGTATCCTTTATTCTAACGGTGAAGAAATCCTCAGCCTCGATGGCCCGTCGGTTGGTCCGTATGGTTGCGCCCAAGGCCACCAGGGCAGGAGCCACATCCGAGGCATTGACAGCCACACAACTGCAATCCAGGCATCGGTATGCTTCGGTTCCAAGCTTGCCGTCATCGATGGTCACGTAGTCCTCCACATCGAAGCAACGCTTGGATGGTGCCAGTTCGACGATGCTCACACGCTCCGAATCCCTCAGGGCATTGCTGTTGATGGGGCGCAGTTTTTCGGGTATGGCATCGGGTTGTTTCCCTGCCTTCACGCCGGTATGCGCTGCTCGGCCGGACACGAAGTCCTCGATGGCCTGGGCAGCCTTGCGACCAGCGGCGATAGCCTCGACTGCCGTTGCTGGTCCGGTAACCACATCGCCCCCGGCGAAAACACCAGGCACGGTGGTCTGGAAGGTTTCGGAATCTGCCTGGATGCCGTTGCCTTTGGTGAGGCAGATTTCCCCATAAGACTTGTTGTCCAGGCCCAGGAGGTTCTGGTCCTGCCCGATCGCGGATATGACCCAGTCGGCCTTGAACTGGAACTCACTGCCTTTGATCTCCACCGGCCGCGGCCGGCCGGATGCATCGGGTTCGCCCAGCTTCATCTTGGCGCACTGTAGACCTGCGAGTTTGCCACCCTCGACCATGACCTTCTTGGGAGCTACGAGGAACTGGAGCTCAACGCCTTCCTTGATGGCGTCCTCTATCTCTTCGTCTTCAGCGGGCATCTCATCCCGGGTACGGCGGTAAAGCAGGACAACCTTGGCCGCGCCGCAGCGCAGGGCGGTACGGGCCGCATCTATGGCGGTATTTCCGCCTCCAACCACGGCCACGGTGCCTTTCAGGGCCGGCGGGCCGTTCCATTTGACACCTTCCAGGAAGGTAATACCGGGAACGATGTTGGCGTGCTTCTCGTTGTCTATGCCCATGCCCTTGGCAACCCAGGAACCCATGGCCAGGAATACCGCATCGAAACCGTCCTTCTTGAGGCTATCCAGGGTAAAATCCTTACCCAGGGTCTGTCCGGATTTTGCGGTTATGCCATTACCCAGCAGGAAGGTAATTTCCTTGTCCAGGACCCCCTGGGATAACCTGAAATCGGGAATCCCGTACCGCAGCATGCCACCCAGTTTGGGCTGTTTGT
>MIBM01000217.1:3227-7621 GCA_001830645.1 Spirochaetes bacterium RIFOXYC1_FULL_54_7 | reverse complement strand
CGGTCAGCCCCGCGGGGCCTCCGCCTACCACTGCAACCTTCTTGCCATTGGCCTTGGCAGGAGCCTTGGTGTAGGTCTTGATGTTGTCAAGGACATAATCACCTATACGGCGTTCTACTGCCCGGATTGAAACGGCACTGTCCTGTTCCGCACGGTTGCAACCCTGTTCGCAGAAATGAGGACAGACCCGCCCAGTGACAGCCGGCATCGGATTGTGCTCAAGGATGATCCAGCCAGCCTCCGCAATCTCGCCTGCACGGATCCTTTCCATGTACCGGGGTATATCGATATTATCCGGGCAGCTTGAACAGCAACCCGGGCTGCCTACCCGCATTGATCCGAAGATGGAATGGAAGCGGTTTTCACCCGTGAGCGCAGGGCAGCGGTCTCCACCCTTGCGCAGGCAATGGAAGGTATTATCCGGGCTCCGGTAATACCAGCATCGCGGTTCCTGGCAGATGTTCCCTCCGATGGTTCCCATGTTCCGGAGCTGCGGTGAGGCTACTGCGTGGGCAGCCTCCGCGAGCATGGGGAACTTGCTCTTGACCAAGGGGTGCCTGGTTACCTGCGTGAGGGTGGCCATGGTGCCGATGGTTATGCCCCCGGCCTCTTCCTTGATGCCATCCAGTCCCTTGATCGGCTTGAGGTCTATCAGAGTCCGGGTATAGACCGGATGTATCTCGTCCTTGAGGGCGCCGAGTATGTCCGTTCCTCCCGCGACCACTGCCGCGCCAGCGCGGTACTTACCTATTTTGGCCACCGCATCATCGAATGTTTTTGCCGCGATATGATCGAATTTTCGCAATCCCATGGCTATACCTTCAGTCCTTTCCCAGGGCTTTGAGGATTTTTTCCGGCTTTACCGGAATATCGTTCACCCTGACCCCGATAGCGTTATAGATTGCGTTCTGGATCGCTCCGGGAGTGCAGCTCACCGTTCCTTCGCCTATCCCGCATGCGCCATATTCGCCGACTCCCTTCCACACCTCAAGGAGCACAGGATCTATGTCCGGCATGTCCGCCATGGTGGGAACCGTATAATCAACCCAGTTGAAATTGAGGGGAATGCCGCTTGCCTTGTCGTAGATTATCTCCTCGGTAAGCGCTTCTCCCATGCCCATGCACTGTCCGCCAATCTGCTGGGACTCCGCTCCCGAGGCGTACATCACCGTGCCGCAGTCATTGATGACGTAGAGGTTCAGCACATCGACCTTGCCGGTGCTGGTGTCCACTTCAACTTCCGCGAAATTGGCAAAGAACGGGATACCGGTAAGCTTGACATCCGGGGACTTGCTCTTGGCCACGGTGATGGGGGCATTGTCGCCTTTCCGCAACAGTTCCTTTACGCTCATGTCCAGCTTGGGCTGGGATGCAACCTTGACCCGTCCGTCAACGATGTCGATTTCTCCGGCATCAAGTTTCAGGATTTCTGCTGCTACTTCCTTCAGCTTGTGCTTGAGTTCCTTGGCGGATTCCATCATCACCTCGGCCTGGAGGAAGGAGACGGCACTGTCAGTCTGTACGCAATCCTTTATGCCATCCTTGGTATCCACGATGCTGGTCCAATGGATGTCATCCGGCTGGATAGCCAGGAAGGCCAAAGCCTCCGCGCAACCGAGGATATTGCAGGTATTTGATCCACCGCCCACCTCGATCGAAGCGGCATTCAATATGACCGTGCAGTCCGGATTGAGGGTCATGTTTACCTGCACCTTGCCACGTCGCTTCTCCTGCCATTCAGCATGCCAGGATGGATGACAGGAAAAGCCTATGCCGCGCTTCTTTACGCCGTCGTAGACTGGACCCTTGCCCGGCAGATGGCGGTTCTTCTTCCAGCCTATCTTTTTTGCACCTGCATGCAGTACGGCTTCCAGGCTTGCACTAGGCAGTTTTTCCCATTCATGGGCAAAGTTCTTTATACAGAGGTCGATGGGGTCTATGCCCACTTTCTCTGCGACTGCATCTATGAGATGGGCAAACATGGTATTGAACTGGGAGTTGCCCACGCCGCGCATCATGCAGCCAGGGATTACGTTGGTGTAAACGCCATAGGCCTCCATCTTGAGATTCGGTATGTGGGCCAATACGACTTCTGCCAGTTCCTTGGGCACGAATTTGAGGGCGAACATCGAGAGATCGGCGTAGGCACCGACATTCCCGATGGCCTTGGTGTACATGGACGTAATGGTTCCGTCTTTTTTTGCGCCGACCTTGAAGGTATAGATTGCCGGTTGCCTGGTATTGAGGAAACTCTGGCGCCTGGTGTGCCTGTACTTGACCGGTCGGCCGGTCTTCATGGAAAGGAGGCTGGTAACCAGGAAGAAAGGCTGGTCGCCGGTATCGCCCCGGCCAAACTGACCGCCTACATAGGAGGCGATGGCCCGTATCCTATGCAGGGGAAGACCCAGCATTTCGCTTATATGCATACGCAACTGGTCAGCCGCGTAGGTGTTCGACCATGCTGTAAGCTGTTCGCTCTTCCACTCCATCAGGCAGCACCAGTTGTCCATGGAACATTGGGTAGCGTTGTGATGGGTGGACGAACCTTCGACAATGAAATCAGCATCCTTGAAACCCGCTTCGATGTTCCCGCGATCCTCGAAAACATCAGGACCTCCAGTAGGATCAGGAGGCAAAATGTTGGAATCAGCCAGGTCAGGGTGCACCAGGGGCGATCCCTTCTTCATGGCTTCGATTGGATCGAGTGTGAAGGGCTGTATATCCCATTCGATTTCTATCAGTCCGAGTGCTTCGTCCGCGATTTCCTCGGTTTCTGCGGCAACGGCGATACCAAGCTCATCACCAACCCAGCAGGCATACTCGCCAAGTACACGCCTGTCCCTGAACGGGAACATCATCCTGTCCCAGGTTACCGTATCCACACAATCCGTCCACCCCGCATTGGTCAGCTTCAGTGAGGTGAATTCCGGATCCTTGTAGGTCATGATGGTTACGACCCCTGGCAAGGCCTCAGCCTTGCTTAGGTCATACTTCTTGATACGTGCGTTTGGATACGGACTCCGCAGGATCTTTGCATAGACCATATTGGGGAATCGTATCTTCAAGGTCATGTCATCGGCATACTGGGCCCGTCCGGAGGCCTTGTCCGGTCCATCTATCTTCGGGCGATAGCCTCCGACGAATTTCCGCTGGACCCGCGGTTTGTATCCTTCGATCATGCTCCGCTCCTCTTGGCCATGATTTTTACGGAGGCATTCTGTACAGCCCGGGCAATCCCGGCATAGCATCCGCAACGGCAGATATTACCTGACAGGGCATCCTTGATTTCAGCCAGCGTCGGAGACGGATTCTCGTTCAGCAACGCCCGGGAGGTCATAACGAAGCCCGGCGTACAGTATCCACATTGCATGGCGGTTCCATACCCAGGCTCGGATTGCTCGGCGAAGGCCTGTACGACAGGATCATCAGCGGGAAGGCCCTCGATGGTTAAAACTTCATGCCCATCCGATTCGACAGCCAGAGCCATGCATGAGAGTATGGCCTTGCCATCCTGGATGACGGTACAGGCTCCGCAGGCCCCTTCGTCGCATGAACCCTTCAAGCCCGTGTACCCCAGCTTTTCCCGTAGGATGTATGACAGTGTTGTTGCTGTCGACAGGTCCCCTTCCAGGACGAAGCTGTGCCACGAGCCATTGACACGGATGCGGATGCTTCGGGCTTGACCACTTTGCTCCACCCCGCCTTCCGAGATACCGATCGCAGTTACAGGTTCTTTGTTCGGCATGGTATTCCTTCCCTATCGGCACGGACTGCAGGACACAGCCTGTGGCATTCCACTCAGCCAGCTGCTATCCACCAACGGAGGTGGACTTAACCAAGTATCCTTGTCACATGCACAATATCTGCCATGGTAAGCCTTCGGTATTTACCTGTCAATTAAAAATGCTCGAAATTCCATCCATATATCTGATATAATTATTAATTTATATTATTTTGTAATGTTATTTTTATTATCAGGTATATTTTCCATATTCATCACAACAGGAAATACAAGATGAGATTATGATTATATTTTTGCTATTAAATTATTTTTATCTATACATTTTTTTCTAATGTTAAATTTTTATTTAATCTTGCTTGACGGGTCAGAAACCATAAACTACAGTAAGTCAATTGTTGATCTCCCAGCTTTGATTTGCACCACGCCTGGAGGCTTCAATGGAATCCGGAATTCTGAGAAAGGGGTACTGACATGAGGAAAGAGAGGATCCAGAAATCAGTCGCACTACTGTGCCTGATCTTGATTGCCGTCGCAACTGGACTCGTCCTGTCGGGTTGCGCCAAGAAGGATGCAGCCGTAGCATCCTCCGAAGAAAAGAAGGAAGTCATCAGATGGAGGCTGCAATCCTATGCTGGCCCTGCACTGAACGATC
>MIBM01000217.1:1166-3205 GCA_001830645.1 Spirochaetes bacterium RIFOXYC1_FULL_54_7 | reverse complement strand
CGAGCTTTTCCGTGCCCTGCAGGAAGGCACGATCGACGCAGTTGTAAGTGACGACGATTCGATGGCCTCCCCAGTCGATGTATCCGTCTTTGCGGCATACTTCCCGCTGGCGGCTCGCTATGGCCTTGATGTCAATGTATTGTGGAACTGGTACGGCCTGAATGAAATATGGGAAGAGGCCTACAGCGAAGTCAAAGGGGTCACATGGCTGAGCCAGGGAAGCTGGGATCCATGCAACTTTGCCACTACCAAGCCCATCAACAGCATTGCGGACCTGAAAGGCCTCAGGGTCTACATGTTCCCCACCGGCGGCCAGTTCATGCAGCAGTTCGGCGTGGTACCTACCGTGCTTCCATACCAGGATGTTGAAATGGCCTTGCAGACCGGCATGCTCGATGGCGTTGCCTGGTCTGGCATCACCGAAGATTATACTGTCGGCTGGGCAGATGTAACCAAATATTATCTTACCAATCCTATCTCCGGCGCATGGTCAGGCGGCTGGTTTGTCAACTCCGATGCCTGGGCCAAGGTACCTCCCCACCTGCAGCAGCTGCTCAGACTGGCGATCGACAAATCCCATTACTACAGGTTGCATTGGTACTGGTACGGAGAAGCCAACTACCGTGTCAACGGCGGAAAGCTGAAGCTGACGACAATCCCTGACGCTGAGTGGAAGGTAGTAGAAGAAGCCGCGTACAAGTTCTGGGACGAGATTGCCAAGAAGAGCCCCAGAAACGCAAAAGTCGTCGCAATCCTGAAGAAGTACATAGACACCATGGAGAAAGCAGGAGCGCCATACCGCTATTGATGGTTGCCCCGCAGTTTCTAATCTTACAGTGTTTGACATTCCCCTACCTGTTCAGCATTGAACGGGTGGGGAGTGTATTCAGTTAAACCTCATCACCAGGAGGGTTTGATGGTCAGGTTCGCAAAAGCTTACGTAAAATACATTGACGCTACGAGCCGGTTGGTAGGTAAGATCGTGATGTACCTGATATTCATCATGATGGGGATATTGCTTTATGATACCATTTCCAGAACCGTCTTTGGCCGTCCGAATATATGGGCAGTAGAGCTTGCCCAGTTTTTCATGGCTGCTTATTACCTCCTCGGAGGAGCTTTCACACTGCTCATCGGTGGCCATGTACGGATGGACCTCTTCTACAGCAGGTGGTCCGGGAGGGGAAAGGCTTTCGCGGATGTGATAACCTTCGTTCCACTCATCATTTACATGGTCATCCTCCTGTGGGGTGGGGTCCAGGGAATAATATACGCTGTTCGTTACAAGCAAATCACCTACTCGGCCTGGGCTCCACAGGTAACGCCCATCAAGATATTCATGGTGCTGGGCATACTGCTCATGACCTTGCAGGTGATCTCGGAATTGATCAAAGACCTGATGTTCATTAGAGGCGAGAATCTTCGGACGGAGCAAAAATCATGAGCGGCTATTCATTCATGGCGCTGATGATGTTTTCATCCATGCTCATCATGTTGCTTACCGGACGTCATATTTTCGCGGTAATCGGCAGTGTAGCCGCTATATTTTCTGTAATGCTATGGGGCGTTGGCGGCGTAGGAATGGCATTCCAGGCGGCCTTCAAGCTGCTGGTCTGGTACCCGCTACTGACGTTGCCGATCTTCATTTACATAGGATACATGTTCGCCAAGTCAGGAATCGCGGACGACCTGTACGAACTTATACATGTCTGGATGGGACCGGTACCCGGAGGGCTTGCCATCGGAACCATTCTCCTGATGTGCGTAGTATCGGCCATCAATGGCCTGAGCGTAGCCGGCATGGCAGTAGGCAGCAGCATAGCCCTGCCCGAAATGCTCAAGAGGAAGTACGACAAGCGGATGGTCACCGGAGTCATCCAGGCAGGCAGTTCGCTTGGAATAATGATACCGCCCAGTGTCGTGCTGGTACTTTACGGCATGATCGCCAGGCAGCCTGTGGGCAGGCTTTGGCTCGCGGGATTCGCTCCCGGATTCCTCCTGGCCGGGTTATTCATACTTTACATCCTTATCAGGTGTAC
>MIBM01000217.1:0-1148 GCA_001830645.1 Spirochaetes bacterium RIFOXYC1_FULL_54_7 | reverse complement strand
ACCGGTATTGCCCAAAGAAGAGCGTACGATGCCGTTGGGACAGAAACTATTGTTGCTGCGCGCCGGTCTTCTGCCTCTTTTCATCATCTTCATGATGTCCGGTCTTTTCTTCATGGGCATTACCAATCTGGTGGAGAGTTCGGCCGTTGGTGCCGTGGTAACCACGATTGCAGCACTGCTCAAGGGTCGGATGACAAAAAAGGTAATGACCGAGGTTCTTGTCGATACGCTGAGCGTCAGCTGCATGTTCATGTGGGTCATCCTGGCTGCTCTTGCCTTCGGGTCGATCTTTGACGGTCTGGGCGCGGTAAATGCCATACGTGAACTCTTCCTCAACAATGGTTTCGGGCCTTGGGGCGTGATCATCATGATGCAGTTGTCCTACATCGTCATGGGCATGTTCCTGGATGATACGGCAATGCTCATCATCGTTGCCCCCCTGTATATCCCGCTGGTGATCAAACTGGGCTTCGATCCGATATGGTATGGCATCCTGTACACCGTTACCTGCCAGATCGCCTATCTGACACCGCCCTTCGGCTATAACCTTTTCCTGATGAAGGCCATGGCTCCACCGGAGATAAGCCTGGGCGACATCTACCGTTCGGTGATACCCTTCGTCCTGCTGATGATCGTGGGCCTGGTGATCCTGATGGTCTTCCCCCAGATTTCGACCTTCCTGCCGAACCTGTATTACAACAAGTAGCACAGGGGGCACAGAGGTTTCTGGTGATTGAGGTCTGACACTGGTTGTTCACCGGGAGCATTGCCACCGCAACGTTCATACCCCTGTGAAGTGGAGTGCTCCGCTTCACAGGGGTTTTATATTATTACTGGTTCAGGTTCTAGTTTCACGTCGATTGCTTGTTTCCCTTGGACAGATTGACCACCGCGATTATCGACGTGCCCGCGATAAGCAGGAAGGCTATGGCGTTGATCACCGGGGTCGAGCCGTCCCGGACCTGCAGGTACAGGTTTATGGGCAGGGTGGACTGGGAGCCTACAAGGAAGATGGTGGTGTTGAAGTTCTCGAAGGACATCAGGAAGGCCATAGCCGCACCGCCTATGATGGACGGCCTGAGGTACTTGAGGGTGATGAACCACAGTACTTCCAGGCGGTTGGCCCCCAGGTTGTACGCTGCATCCTC
>MIBM01000216.1:16553-17126 GCA_001830645.1 Spirochaetes bacterium RIFOXYC1_FULL_54_7 | reverse complement strand
CGATGAACGAATTGCCCCGCTCGGACGCCGGAAGCTCCTCCATGGATGCACGTTCAAGATCCAGGAAGTTTATCTTTTCGTCGGCGTGCCAGCCTTCGGGGAATTCCGTGCCGTGTATGCCTTTACTGTCAGGGAGTATGAAGAAGCTGTTGGTGTCCGGGCTTATGTGGGTATATTCCCGGCTCATGGACAGGGAGTTGGTGGTGCAGATATCCACACAGAGGCCGCACCAGCAACAGCGGCCGTAGTCTATGGCTGGCCGGTAGGCCGACTTGCCGACACCGGCCTCCTTGCCCTTGACCGGCACCATGCGTATGGCGTCGTTGTCGCAGATCTCCGCGCAGGTGCCGCAGCCTATGCATTTCTCCAGGTCATTCACATGGAATCCCCGGTAGCGTTCTGCCGCGGGCCTGTAGTGCCTTGGCACGTCCAGGGTATCCGGTTTTTCAGCCAGGTTTTTAAGTGCGGTAAAGGGCCTTAAAATGCTTCCAGTTTTGTCGATGACCATCGGGTTCTCCTATCGGTCCACTTCGGGTGGGCAGGCGTCCATGCTGAACATGATCTGGGAGGCGT
>MIBM01000216.1:15113-16479 GCA_001830645.1 Spirochaetes bacterium RIFOXYC1_FULL_54_7 | reverse complement strand
ACCCGGTATGGCCGGGTGCCGCCGTCGCTGACCATGTAGTAGGCGTATTCGCCTTTGCTCGATTCGGTCCGGACATAGGCATCCCCGGCAGGCACCCGCCACTTGAGCGGATTGGGCTGCTTGTTCCACACCAGTCCTCCTGGCATCCTGTCCAGGACCTGGCGCACTATGCTGATGGACTGCTCTATCTCCCGGCGGCGTACCATGAGCCGGCTGTAGGCATCGCTGGCTTCTTCCGTTGGTACTTCAAAGTCCAGTTCGCTGTATACCTCGTAGGGGTCGTCCTTGCGCACGTCGTGGGCAAAGCCGGCGGCTCTGAGATCCGGACCGGTGGCTCCCCATTCCAGGGCCTTGTCCCGGGGCAGCACGCCTATGCCTATGGCTCGGGTAAGCAGGAGCTTGTTGTTGAAGAACAGGTCGTCGTATTCGGCAAAACGGCCTTCCAGATAGTCCATTACCCCGAGGACGCGTTCCTTGAAGCCGGCGGGCAGGTCACGCCTGACGCCGCCTGGCATGTTGTAGATGTGGTAGACCCTGCCGCCGGTAAGTTCCTCGAAGAGTTCCAGCACCCTGTCGCGGTCGGAGATGCTCCAGTTTGGCATGGTGTACAGGCCGATGGTGCCGGCATGGCCACCGAAGGTAAAGAGATGGCTGGCAATGCGGCTGAGTTCAAGGACAAGTACGCGGATGAACTGAGCCCGTCTTGGCACTTCTATGCCTGCGATGGTTTCTATGGCCCTGGCGTAGTTCTCTTCGTTGGGGTCGGGGTCGGGTACGCAGATCCGGGCTACGATGGCAATATTCTGGATGAAGAGACGCTCTTCCATCAGCTTCTCGAAACCCCGGTGCAGGAAGCCGGCTTCGGTCTTGGCCTTGACTATGGTGTCCCCTTCCACCACCAGCTTGAGGGCAAAGTTGCCTTCTATGCCGGGATGGTTGGGACCTATGAACATGTTGTATTCACGGTTCTCGGGAGCGTTGGCTCCGGGCATGAGATCCCTGCCGTCGGTGGCTGTCATGAGCTTATTCATGTGATCCCTCCACGGTGTTCCGGGAACTGTGGTAGCCGCCGTCGATCAGTTCATCCCAGCTGGGTTCGTAGTCTTTGTAGGTAAAATGTTCATAGGCAAAATCCCTGCTGCTGAAGTCCTTGCGCATCGGGGGCGGTCCCTTCCAGTCTGTAAGGATGTAGCGTTCCAGATCGGTGTTTCCCTGGAACACCACGCCGTAGAATTCGTGGATGTCCCGTTCGAAGAAGCTTGCAGGCAGCCAGAGGTCTGTAATCGTGGCCATGGACCCAGATTCCCTTGGAATGCGTGTCCTGGCCGAGACCAGGCAGTTGTCCCGGTAACTCCAGAAATGGTAG
>MIBM01000216.1:14054-15092 GCA_001830645.1 Spirochaetes bacterium RIFOXYC1_FULL_54_7 | reverse complement strand
GCCAGCCAGTCTACGCAGCTGATGGCTGACAGGTGTTCGAAGCCGAGCCGGGAACGAAGTGCGGCGGCAAAGGAGTGCAGGGCGCTTGCCTCTACGCGGCCATCTATCCTGCGGGGGCTCTTTATGCTGAATCCGTTTGCACCGGTCCCGGTGGTGATGGCGGTGACGAGTGCCTGGGCAGATCGTGGCTCTCCCAGGGCTGCGGCAAGCCGGCTGACAGGGGTAGGGGTCTGGTCACTCATATCTGGCCTCCAGGATTCCGTAGTAGGCGCCATCGGATTTGATGTCATGATGGGTTTCCATTTCGCCGAAGACGTGATGCTGGTTCTCCCGGTAGAAGTCGTAGTTGGTGTAATAGTCTTTCCAGGAATTGGCCTCGCCTCTGCCTATCTTGTCCATCAGGGAGTTGAAGCCGGCGATTATGGCCTCGGGTCGGGGCATGCACCCGGCTATGTACTGCTCTACGGGCAGGTATCTGTCCAGGCTCTTGATCGTGGTATAGCTGTTCCAGTACATGCCGCCGTTTATGGTGCAGCTGCCGAAACCGACCACATATTTTGGCCCCTGCATCTGCTCGTAGATCATGATGACCCGCTTCAGGGTCTTCACGCTCAGGTAACCGGTTATCAGAAGTATGTCGGCCTGCCTTGGGGTAACCATCGGCATGATGCCGAAGCGTTCCATGTCGAAGCGCGAGGTCATGGTCGGCGGCAACTCCACCGCACCGCAGCCGGTGCAGTAGTGAAGCATCCAGAGGCTTCGTTTCTTCAGGCTGGCGAGCACCTTGTCCCAGGCTTTGCGCTGGGTCAGCTCTTTTTCGGACATTTTACAGGCCTCCCTTAGCGTGCGTTGAACATGATGAAGACCACTCCCAGGGCTGCCATGGGCAAGGGGAGTTTCCAGAAGAAGCGCAGGGCTGAATCGGTTCTGAACCGTCCGTATACGGCATTCACGCACAGGACCAGCGTAAACAGCACGAACAGCTTGGCAATGTATTCAAGCCAGTTGGTGGCGCCCCCGAGGAAGAGGTTCATGTAT
>MIBM01000216.1:13882-14024 GCA_001830645.1 Spirochaetes bacterium RIFOXYC1_FULL_54_7 | reverse complement strand
TCATCGGGCCGGTCGCAATCTCGTGGGGAGCTATCACCACTTCAAAGGGTTTCTCGTTCATCATCACTTGCAGGCAGAACAGCGCGGCTATGCCAAGCAGGGGGTTGGTGACTATGGCCCAGGTAGCCATGCCACCGGATTG
>MIBM01000216.1:12301-13782 GCA_001830645.1 Spirochaetes bacterium RIFOXYC1_FULL_54_7 | reverse complement strand
AGGGCCCGGGCAATGCCTATGCTGCCGTTGGGGTTTGCCGTCTGTCCCACACCCAGGGCCATGCCCAGGGGCGGCACCAGCAGTATGTACATGATGACAATGTAATCACCGAACTGGCTGAAGTAATGAAAGCCGGGGACGGGAACAAAATACATGGTAAGCAGGGTGCCACCCACGAGCATCATCATGGCCACATCGTGCATGTAGCCATGGCTTATGTTTGTCTGCTTGCCCATCAGCTTCACAACGTCGAAGAAAGGCTGTATCCAGCTGGGTCCGACCCGGCGCTGTATCCGCGCGGTCAGTTTTCGGCCATAGCCGCCAAGCAGTACCCCTAAGCTGAAACTCACGAAGGGGTAGGCGATTATCCAGACAATGAGGCCTATACCGGAATTCATGGGACCTCCTTGAGTATCGCCAGCACAATGATGACGGCGGCTACATAGTACGCCGCGTAGGTATTGATCTGGCCGGTGAAGAAGCGCCGTATATAATCGGCCGCGATGCCGAAGAAGCGTCCCAGGTTCCGCTCGCTCTTCCGCAGGGGTGCGGCGTGGTACAGCTTTCCGAAGATATGGTCAAAAGCGCTGTAGAAATTGTAGTTGAAGTTGTAGGGGACATCCTTGTTCAGGAAATGCCCGGCTGCGTAGGTGTCGTACTGGGACACGATGCGGCGTTTGCCGCCTATGAAGAAGATGATGGCGCCGACAACCATGCAGGACATGAATACCGCCGTTATGACCATCATGTTCAGATCCCCCGCCTCGCCGGCCACGCCGCCCAGCGTGTAGGCTATGGGCTGTATGCCCATGCCAAGCTGAATCCTGGCTATCCATTGCAGGACCAGCCCGGGGAAGACACCGGTGACAAAAACAACACCCATCAGTATCCAGATGGGCAACTGCATTACCCACCCGACTTCCTTCACCTTGTTGTAGCGTTCGTTCAGCTGACCCAGGAAGGTGTTGTGAATAAGTTTGTACACCGACATTATGGTGCCCACAGTAGCCGCGAAGGCTGCCAGGGCTATGAAGGGGTAGCCGCCCAGGATCAGCGAACGGTAGATGAACCACTTGGAAACAAAACCGTTCATCGGCGGAATGCCGGCCAGGCCTATGATACCGAAGAGCATGCCCAGGAAGGCTACCGGCTGCCGGGTTATGAGGCCACCCAGTTTGTTCAGGTTGGTTGTACCCGTGCGGTATTCCACCGCCGCGATGCTGAAGATGATCAGTGCCACATAAGTCATGTAGTTGAAGATGTGCAGCAGGCCTCCGGCGGTGCCGAGAGTCGATGCCGTTGCCAGTCCCAGCAGCATGTAACCTCCCTGGCCTATGGAATGCCAGGTAAGCAGGCGTTTGGCGTCATGCTGGAACAGGGCTGTGTAGGTTGGCACAACCGCTGTCAGAGCCGCCAGCACCAGTATGAGGGTGCGCAGGTTGAAGTGGGCGCTGAAACCCAGCCGGTCTATCGTTCCCAGA
>MIBM01000216.1:7695-12250 GCA_001830645.1 Spirochaetes bacterium RIFOXYC1_FULL_54_7 | reverse complement strand
GATATGCTGGACAGATAGGCTGTAATCGAGGTTTCAGCCGAGGCGTATGCCGAAGGCAACCAGCCATAGGCCGGGAATACCGCTGCTTCCATCAGGAAGGGTACCAGGGTAAGCAAAACCGCAATGGCCAGCATGCCGGGAGTGGCCTTTGCCATGACGAGGCTTATGGCTGCAAACTGGAAGCTTCCTGCAATGGAATGGATGAAGATCACCCCCCCAAGCAGGACCATGCCGGCTACTATGGCATAGGCCAGGTAGCCAAGGGCTGCTGTCCGGGCTTCTTCCCTGCCCTGTTGCATGATGAAGTAGGTGGCCCAGCTCATCACTTCCCACATGATGAAGAAACTCAGGAGGTCCCGGGCAAGTACCAGGCCTATCATGCCGGATACCTTGGCAAACAGCCAGGCGTAATACAGCGGATAGGTGGCGGTTTCCTTGATGGAACCCAGGGTAAAGAAGCTTGTCAGGGCTGTAATGCCCGCAATCATCAGCACGAACCACCATGAAAGATCGGTGAGCCCGTAGCTCAGAGCCGAGCCGAAAACGGCTGGCCCTGCATGTATTGTGCCGATTTCAGTTCCGGCCAGCACCGCTGCTGCGGCAATCAGGGCAGAAACCAGCATGGCCCAGGACTTCACCAGCACCGGATTGCGTTGTGCCGCGCCTTGCAACAGGAAGGCACCACTGAAGCCGATGAGCGGAAGCAGCAATAATGCGTGTGTATACATCATACCTTCCTATCAGTGCAGGGTCACAAGCCCGTTTGCGATCGGGCCGATCATGGAAGACAAGGCTGGCAGGAGCAGGGCTCCGAACACGACCAGAGCGGTGAAGACGGCAACTGCCACCAGGGCTGGCAGGTCCATTTCTGCACGGACTACCCGGCCCCCAGTGGCAACAGTGTCGCCAGGGGCAAAGAGGGTACGGATGACCCGGAACAGGTAAAGGGCCTCAAGGACAGTGCCAAGCAGGATGGCGGCTATGCCGAACCAGGCAAGGCCACCTCCGGCCGATGCTGCCGCTGACAGGATCATGAATTTCGTGAAGAAGCCGAACAAGGGCGGAGCGCCCAGGAGGGACAGGGCAGCCAGGCCGAACAAGGCTGCTGAAACCGGCATTCGCTGTCCGAGCCCACGGTAATCTTCCACCAGCCTGCGGCCGGTGCGCAGGATGAAGTAGCCAGCTATGAGGAACAAGGCAGACTTGGCACCTGCATGCATGATGACGTGGTAGACCCCTGCCTGGGCTCCTGCGGTCGTCCCGAGGGAGATGGCGAACAGCATGATGCCAACCTGGCTGATGCTGGAATAGGCCAGCATGCGTTTGAGGTCTTTCTGCCCAAAGGCCGCGAACTCGCCCACGATGACGCCGCTTATGCCCAGGACCTGCAGGACAGGCAGCATATCCACTGTTGCAAAGACCGTGTTCTGCACCCTGAAGACAACCAGAAGGGCCAGTTCTATGACAAAGCCTGACAACAAGGCGCTGATGGAGCTTGGGGCAGACGAGTGTGCATCGGGCAACCAGGTATTCACCGGGAAAATGGCCGCTTCCACGCCGAAGCCGAAGAGGAACAGGACCGCAGCCATGATGCCGTAGGCCTTCGGGGCTGTTCTGAACGCCTGGGCAATGTCAGCCATAGCCAGACTGCCGGCCACATGATAGCTCAGTGCAATGGACACCAGTATGAAGATGGACCCGATCGAGCCGAGTACCATGTACTTGAATGAGGCCTCGAGAGCGGCCCCGGTCTGCTCCCAGGAAACCAGTATATATGAAGAAATGCACAGGATCTCGAAGAACACGAAGAGGTTGAACACGTCCCTGGCCAGCACAAGGCCGAAGGATGAGGCCATCAACAGCATCACCACGGCATAATAGCGGACCTCATGGTGTCCCTTGGGCAGGTATGACGATGAATACAGCAGCACCAGGGTGGTACTCAGGGCCACGATGATGGCCAGGGCTGTGCCCAGGGCATCCAGGCTCAGGGCAATGCCCATGGGACCGCGTATGGCAGCTGCGACCACGGGTTGGGCCAGCTCCAGTGTGGCAGGTAGCCAGGAGAATCCCAGCAGTCCCAGTCCCGCCGCTGTCAGCAGGGACAGGACCAGGGCTATTTCCCGACGGTTTATGGAAGTCATAAGGAAGGCTGCCCCAAGGGGGGCAATGATGAAGAGCATCGGGCTTACCATTTGAGCCCCCTGAGGCGCGAAGCGTCTATGGTGCCGTATTTTACGTAGATGCGCATCACCAGGGTGAGCATCAGTACCGTGACACCGAAGCCGATGACGATTGCCGTCAGGACCAAAGCCTGAGGAATCGGGTCAACCATGTGCTGAGCTCCCTGGCCTGCCGTGAAGATGGGAACCCGCCCACCATCCACGTAACCGAGTGTCACCAGGAGGATGTTCACTCCCAGGTCCGCAATATTCAGACCGATGACAATGCGTATGAGGTTGCGCTGGACAAGCACCGCGTACAGGCCAATGGTTATCAGTGCAAATGAACATGCGTATAAAATCTGGGCAATACTGATCATGAGTGCCCCGCTTCCTTTGACTGGCCTGCGGCTGTCTGGCTTGCAGATGCCAGGCCTGCGGTTGCCAAGCCCACGGCTGCCGGGTCTGCCGGTTGTCCGTTCCGGGGAGCTTCGGTAAGTACGGCAACCAGGCTTGTCAGCTCGCTGGCTACCTTGATGCCTACCATGGCATAGATGAAGGGAATGACACCTGCGCTGAGCAGGGTCATGAACTGGCCTTTAGGCAGGGTGTTGGCCAGGAACGAGGCATCGGCATCCAGGAAGCCCAAGGCTCCGAGGCCGATAAATCCCAGACCCGCCGCACCTTCAAGCACTGACAACAGCCGGTGTGGCATACGCACTGCTTCGCCGGTCAGGATCAGGATGAACAGGGCGGTGGCAATGAGGACGCCCCCGGGGAAACCGCCACCGGGTGACAGGTGGCCGTGCACTATTATGTATACCCCCGCCAGCACTATGAAGGGCATGAGGAACCGGCCTCCGTATTGTAGTACGAAACCGCCGTCGTCTTTGGCAAACATGCTCCCGAAGACATTGTCCCGCAGTCCGGAGGCCAGTATGGCCACACCCAGGGCGCTGGCAAACAACACGGTTACCTCACCCAGGGTATCCAGGCCACGGTACTGGACCACAACGGCGGTAACCACATTGGCCGAACCGCTGACAGCCTCCGCCGAGGCCAGTATGTCCGCTCCTGCCGATGCAAGCCCGGAAGGAGTGGACGAGACAAAAAGGCCCGGCAGCAATGCGGCCAGATAGAAGACAAAGCCGCCTACCAACAACAATCCAGCCAGCTTACGCATGGGGTGCCTCCGGGATTCTGCGCAGGGCCTCGCTGCTTTCTTCCGAGGCATTCTTCGGTGCCCGGTCGTCCGCCATGGGGGCATCCTTGGTACGGTACAAGGCCAGCACAAAGACCACCGTGGTAAGCGCCGATCCTATCGCAGCCTCGGTGATGGCCACATCAGGCGCAGCCACCAGCACGAAAAGCAGGGCCGCAAACAGGCTCAGGGTAGAGAGGATGATGATAGCCGATGCAAGGGAACGGCTGAACACCGCAGCCAGAGCCATCATGACCAGCAAAACGCTGATGAAAAGTACTATCCAGCTTGTCATGCCCGGCCCTCCTTGTCTTTCAGGTCATCCCGGATGCTGCCTGGAGCCAGCGGAATGCCTGCCTTGTAGGCGCTGCGTCCTATGGTGCTTGACGAGATTGGATTGGCCAGGGCTATGAAGGCTATGGTCAGCACGGCCTTGGTCGCAATGCCGGGCGCCAGGAAGGCGCTACCCAGCAGTATGCCCATGGCTCCCAGAGTGGTGGCCTTGGTGCCTGCCTGCAGGCGGTTGTACACGTCCGGCATACGCAGGAGTCCAAGTCCGCCAAGCACAAGGAACAGGCTTCCCAGCAGAATCAGGATGTTTCCAGCTATGGTCATTTCGTTCCCCCTATGAGGAATCTGGCTATCATCACAACTCCAATGAAGCCGAGTATCACGTTGACAATGGCTACATCCATGAAGAAGGAAGTCCTGGCCTGGACGCTGTAGACCGCCAGGAAGGCGGTGGAGATTACCGCGAGCACATCGGATGCAACAAGGCGGTCGAAGGCCGAAGGTCCCCGCAGCAGGCGGACTATAGTCAGCAGCGCCGCCAGCCCGATGAGCGCAAGTGAAATGCCGAGGATCATTCCACGACCTCCTTGAGGGTGTTTTCAAAGGTGTCTACTATCGCCCTGGTTGCGGCATCGCTGTCCTGCCCCTGCACATCTATCCAGTGGATGTACATGCGGTCATCCTGCACGTCCAGGGTCAGTGTCCCAGGAGTCAGGGTGATGGAGTTGGCCAGCATCAGTTTGCCAAGTGACGATTTCATGCTGGTCTTCACTTCTACAATTCCCGGTCGTATGGGCAAATTGGGGTTGAGCACCCGCAGGGCCACGTCGAGGTTGGCCTTGATCAGCTCACGCAGGAAGATGAACAGGTACAGGAACCCGTACACCACGGCTTTTGGTGA
>MIBM01000216.1:6336-7677 GCA_001830645.1 Spirochaetes bacterium RIFOXYC1_FULL_54_7 | reverse complement strand
CATAGACCCCAGCCAGTTTCCGTGAGGCCAGGCCTACAACCAGCACCACCAGAATGCCCAGCACCACCTCGTCCAACCGCAGGCTGGCCGTAAGAAGAACCCAGGCTATGGCAAGAAAAGTGATGAGGTACGGCAGACCGTTTCTCGATTTCATTGTGCCCCCTGATGAAAATTCGAATATCGATATATTCAGCTGATGTCGCCGAAGGTCTTGATGTACTGGAAGCGTTCAAGGGCGGCACGCTGCCTGGCGTCAGCCCCGGCCATGGCACCACGGAAATCTTCTATCCCCGCATAGCCGCGGCCATCCATCCAGTCTGATAATTCCTTGTTCATAAGGGTGATACGTTCTGATCCGTTGCGTATCACCGTGCTGACTACCTCAACTGTTGTGGCTCCTGCGAGCAACATCTTGATGAGCGCCTGGCCATCGTGGATGCCCGTAGCACCCGTCACAGCAAGGCCTGCGGACCGTGATACAAGGGAAACCCAACGCAGAGCCTGGGTGTGTTCATCCGGCAAGCGGCCTTGCTGTCCTTGATCAGCCTGAGGTATTCGCCTATCGAATGCTTCCGGGTGTAGTACGAAACGAAGCCATCAAGGTCTTCATGGCCATAGACCACGCCACCCTTGCCGGCCTCAGCGGCCGCCTCCGCAAGAATCTGTTCCTCGAAGAGGGATTTCAGGACAACAGCGCCTGCGCCTGCCTCGGCAAGACCGGCAATGGACTTTGCCTGGCCGGTAAGCCCGCTGCTGCCGACTATGACGGGGCTGGAAAGCTTCAGTCCCAGAAAGCTGGTTTCTATACTGGCCAATTTGATCCTCCGGAAGGCGGGAAGCCTTGGAGGACATTTATATTTGAAATTTCAAATATAGTATAGTTTAGATAAAAGGTCGGAATAGAGCGTGGAGATCAAGGCTTCATCTCCGCAGTTACTTCATTCCTTACGGTACTTCATCCCCGCCGGTATTCCGCCGCATACTGGAAGTAATGCTCCGGTGTACTGCCCACCCTCTCCATCTCCGCGGGAGTCAGGTCCCGCAAGACCTTCCCGGGCAGGCCGGCAAACAGCACTCCGGGTGGCACAACCTGGCCTTCCCGGACCAGGGCGCCGGCGGCTATCAGACTGCCTTCACCCACCACCGAGCCGTCCAGCACTATGGCGCCTATGCCTACCAGGCACCCGCGCTTCAGGGTGCAGCCGTGCAGGTTAACTCCATGGCCGATGGAGACCTCGTCTTCCAGGCTCAGGGGGAAGCGCTCGCTGGTCACATGCAGCATGCTCATGTCCTGAACGTTCACCCGCCGGCCGATCCTTATGAAGTTCACATCCCCCCGGA
>MIBM01000216.1:5605-6287 GCA_001830645.1 Spirochaetes bacterium RIFOXYC1_FULL_54_7 | reverse complement strand
TATGATGCGCACCCCGTCGCACAGGAAGACCGAAGGATGTATGCGCGGGGACAGTCCCCCGTAGGCCATCACACTTATCAGTTTGTCGTTCATGGTACACCGCCTTTCCTTGTCCGGGGTCCTCGTCCAGCCCCCCCGGAACCCTATATTTGCCTATCCAGCGGAATGAAGTCCAGTGTCCCCAGGATCAGGGATAGCCCAGGGAAGAAGGCAGGGGCAGGCCCCTTCCTTCCTCCCCGGACCCCTCCATCCATCCCTGTCCAATCCGTACCACTTGAAGCCATATCTGCTTGCAACACTGAACGGCCCGCACCACACTATAACCATGAAAACACCAACAAGACTCGATACCCTGGTGGAACTCCTCAGGCAGGCTCCTGACGAGGTATTCCTGCAACCACACAATGTCCCCGATCCCGATGCCATTGCCAGTTGCCTCGGGCTCCATTACCTCCTTGAGGTCAGGGGAATAAAAACCGCCATCGTATATGACCGTAATGTGGAAAAGGCCAATTCCCTCAAGATGCTGGAACTCTTCGATGTGCCCATGAAGCTGGCCAGCGAGGCCCATACCCTGGGAGAAGAGGACTGGGCTGTGCTGGTCGATGCCCAGAAGGGCAATGCGAACATAACCGACCTGGCCACTGACGAGGTTGCGGCCATAGACCACCACGAGGATATG
>MIBM01000216.1:3788-5561 GCA_001830645.1 Spirochaetes bacterium RIFOXYC1_FULL_54_7 | reverse complement strand
CAGCTGCGCAGCCATAATCGCGGAGTACTTCTTCGAGAACCAGATCGCCCCGCCATCAAGGCTGGCCACCGCTCTGCTGTACGGTATCTTCATGGACACCGACAACCTGACCCGTGGTGCCAGAACCCTGGACATAGACATGTTCTACCGACTGTACAACATTGCCGACCTGTCAATCATCAACGAGTTGCGGGGCAATGAACTGGCCCAGGAAGACCTGGGTCTATATGCCGATGCCTTCAAGACTGTAGAGATCTATGACGATGCCGGATTCCTGTGTCTGGAAAGCCTCAACGATTCACTCCTTGGTGCAGCCGGAGACATAGTGGTCAGTGTCGCTGGCGTCAATGTGGTGGTGGCCTACTCAAAGCGGGCCAGTGGCGTCAAGCTTTCGGTGCGTAGCATACTGCCGGAAATCAGGGCCAACGAACTGGTCCGGGCCATCGTGGATGGTGTCGGCTTTGGCGGAGGCCACTTCCACATGGCCGGTGGTTTCATACCCGCGGACCGCATGACTGCCAGGCGGCGCATCGAGACCTTCATCAAGCACCGTACCATAGAGTTTCTGGAAGCGACCCGGGCCTGATGCCTGGTTGGGCCAGGAAGTACTGTGACCTGCATCAGGTCCGGCCTCCTATTCATGGCGGCCTATGGCCCCTAGATCGATGGCAAAATATGGAGCCAGCTTGCCATCAGCCCTGCCTGCACCGCCGACACGCAAGGAAAGTCCGAATGCATCTCCTGCCCGTATGCCTGCTCCGACTGCGGCGTCCCAGTACAGGGGCGGTGCTTCTTCGGCAAAGGTGTCCACGTCGCGCCTGACCGTTCCGGCAGAGCCTTGGACCAGGATGAACGAGGGAATGCCAATGGCATCCGAAAGACGGTCAAGCTCAAGCTTCAACTCCAGACCAGCACCGAACACAGCCATGCCCAGTTGCTCATCTGCGGTCAGCAACGCCGGGAATAGGCGGCGGTCTGCCAGGCTTGGTTTGTAGGCAAGAGGTGCCGAATCACCAGAGGCCATCGCACCGCTGAAGTCCAGACCGGCTTTCCACAGCAGTCCTAGCGAGACTGGCGATTCAAAGGAGAAGTAACCGCCTCCCCGGGTCGCGATGGTTCTGAATGTACTGTTGGCTCCGAGCAGTGAGAGCCCCTCTGCAATATTCAGATCCAGGGCAAAGCCATCCATGGGGAAAACCGGTGAGTCGGTTCTGAGGATGGCAACCCCAAGCTGTAGTACAGCGATGTCTTTGGCAAGAAGGTAATCAGGGACATCAAGACTTACCGTATCCTGGTTCCAGTCCCGGGCCAGCCCAAGGGAAACCATAGCACCCGGGAAAGGGTAGATGCCCACGCTGGTGCCCAAGCGGGTAACTGTCCGGTAGAAAATCTGGTCAACCCCAGGTGCGTTATCCGTGGAGAAGGCGAGTATCCTGAAGTCGTGGCGAAACGAAAGATCGGTCTTGAAGAAAAAGATATCCGCCACACTCTGATGCAGCGTTGTATCAAAGCGCAGGGTGTTCAGCAGTTCCAGGTTGATGGTGAGTTCCGAGCCTGGCAGCGGCCAACCGCTGAACTGCAAGCCTGGCGTAACTGTCATGCGGTTGGATATCCTGTCGGTGTAGGTGCCGGAATAATTCAGCCCCAGCTTGAGGTAGTTACCTGAAGTCTCACGGGTCTTGGTCTCCATCAACAATACAGACTCGTCGGCTCTGTCCCTGGATTCACTGGCAATTTCACTGGCAGCCTCTACCCTGCGCAAGCGGACACTAT
>MIBM01000216.1:0-3768 GCA_001830645.1 Spirochaetes bacterium RIFOXYC1_FULL_54_7 | reverse complement strand
AGGCGCATTGCATACCTGGCCAGTTCCTGGGGACTATACTGCGTTCCAGCCGTAAAAGGCATCAGACGATCCACAGCAGCCCGGTCCTGCTTCGATCCGCCCTCAAGATGAAGTCCCTTCAATGGAACCTCTACCCGACTGAAACCCTGAATGGCAACTGGAACGGCAACTGGAACGGAACCTGGAGCGGAACCTGGCCTGTTGATCCACTTCTGCAGTTCCATCAAATCATCCAGGCTGTCCCTGGCGGCAGCCTTCCCCTGGTCAATGATCAGCTTGCTTTTGGCAAAGTCCATCATCGTGAAGTCCTGCAGGTCAACCTGTATGACCAGATCTGCCCCGGGAAGCTGTTTCTCTACGTTTGTGCGTATCATTATGTCTACGGTCCGGGCCATATACTCCAGAGGAGTACGCTCCAGTATTTTCCTGTTCGAATCAAAACCACCCAGCAGGTCAACGGCAATGACCAGCTCTGCTCCCAGGTCACGGGCTACATCTACCGGCAGGTTGTTCACGATGCCCCCGTCCATCAAGTACACGTCGTCGATGAGGTGTGGAGCAAAGACACCGGGAATGCCCATGCTTGCCCGCATCGCGTCGGCGATCGAACCATCCTTGAGTACTACGGCTTTTCCCGTCGATATATCCGTGGCCACAGCCCGGAAACGCCGGGGAAGGGCATCGAAATCCACGGGAGATGGGATGCCCGATACCAGGCAGTCCATGTAGGTCAGAATCTTCATGCCGGTGAGCAATCCGCCGCTACCCCGCAGCCCATTGCGGTCGAACTGCACCGACGCAAAGTATCTGGACTGGCTTTCCTTGGACCTGTAGGGGTCTGTCCGAGCCGGGAGATTTTCGGAGAACAAGTCCATCCAGTCGGTCTCTTCCGCCATCGTCTCCAGTCCGGCGCCATCGTAACCAATCGAGTACAGGCCACCTACTATAGCCCCCATGCTCGTGCCAACAACAATGTCAACGGGAATCCCGAGTGTCTCGATGGCGGTAATGACGCCGATATGAGCCAGGCCCAGGGCTCCCCCGCCTTCCAGCACCAGGGCCACAATAGGTCTTTCTGATGCGGGAAAAGAAGCCGGAACTGTCTCGATTGCCTCGGCAGGCAGTTGTATTGGGAGTAGGATCCAGATGAGCAGGATGAGTTGGATAACAGGTGGTCGAATCATAGTCAATATAATACCACAAAGGATCGTGCCTTTTGCCCTGGGCCTCATGCCCTGCCTCTTCTGACAGTATCTTCAGTATGCCAAGTACTGGGCCTATAGAGGTGCCATACCCGCAGCTGGCAATCCATAGCTCCAGCAACTACAATGGGGCACATGAAAAGCCTTACCCGTAAACTTTGGTTCGAGACAAGGAAACGCCACGAGTTCATCGACCTTACCGGACAGGTGGTAGAGGCCCCGCACGACTCCGGCATCCAGGAAGAACTGCTCCTGGTCAATGCCATACACATCACCACATCATGATAGGCACTTTCGTCATCCGCAACGGCACTCTGGAACCAGCCTCCGTTGCCATGGTTCCTGCCGATGACCCCGATGCCTTCCATGGCTATGGCTGCTACGAGGTTCTGAGGATACGGAACGGCACCCTGTTCTTCCCGGAGTTCCACGATGAGCGTCTTCTGCGCTCTGCCACCATCCTGGGCATACAGCATGCCCTGAATCCCGGAGACCTGGTGCAAGCCCTTCACCGCCTGGTCGACGCAGCTGGCATTGCAGAATGCAACGTAAAGGTTCTGCTGTTTGGTCGGGAAGGAAAGGCAGCCGACTGGTTTGCCTTCCTCCTTCCGCCGCTGTATCCCCCGGCAGACTCATCCACAGCCGGCGTCACCTGCACCCTGTTCCACGGCGAGCGGCCGTTTCCGGCTGCCAAGAGCCTCGGTGTCCTGGTTTCAACCCTCGCCTTCAGGCAGGCCAAAGCCAAAGCCTGCTGGGATGCCCTGCTGGTGAACAGGCGCGACGAGCTCACTGAAGGAACCAGGACCAACCTGTTTTATGTCGATGCCACTGAGTCCTCGGGCAGTATTCTTCCTCTCGGCGCCGCTGGCCTGGCCAGAACCAAGCCCGGCGTCTTCACGGTGTTTACCCCTCCTGCGGCTGATGCCCTGGAAGGCATTACCCGCCGAACCCTGTTGGAAGCTTTGGCTACCGCAGGCATACCTGCAGCCGAGCGGTCCCTATCCGTCCAGGAGGCCATCTCCGGCCAATTCTCCCTGCTGCTTACCAGTACATCCACCGGGGTGGTTCCGGTGCGGGCCTTGCTGGATGCCGATGACAATTGTCATAAGCTACCGCCAACGCCTGTCTTCCAGGCTGTCAGGGCTGCATACCTCACGCATCTGGATGAATACACAAGTAACGGCTAGCCCGATACTTACGACAGCATTGCGCGTTTGGTGCTGATGGTTGATTCGGAGATTTTGTTAAAATTCAGTACCTGGTGAAACCCAGTCTTTTGCAAAACCCACCAGTTCCGGCCAGAACGCCGAGAAACCCTGTCGCATGGGGCTGTCTAGTTCGTCCATTATCCTGATGGAACCCCTTAGAACCCAACCGCCGCTCATGCGCCCGGCAAGACCCATCAGAGTCCTCTGTATTCCGTCCCTCCTGGCGTATGAAGACAGCCAGGACATCCCCACTATCCAGGGGTAGGCTTTTGTAAAACCAGGGCTATGGAAAGCCTTGGTCTGGCCTAGCCTGACATATACAGCGGCGCAGAAAGACTCAAGATCCTGGCCGCACAATGGCTTGCCCCAGCTATCCCATTCCGATGCCAGCACATGGTCCCAGAAGATGTCTGCCAGTATGCCTGAGGTTAAACGTGGCGCTCCGGCGGCAGCAATGGCTCGGCGGTATTCCTTGAACACCACATGATGGTCAGTGAATTCGTCTATGTCCCGGTGCTGCCGTATGCCTGTCTGTATACCAGAAGGATACGCCAGCAGATCCTGACCGGTGAAGTAGTCGGCCATAAGGGCACCGGTGCACTCCTGGCCGTCAGTATCAGTGAGGGTGGAGCAGGCGAGGAGGGCATGGGCAAGTAAATTCATCTAGCGCTCGAAATTGTCCGGGAAATCCAGCTGCCCGTCGGGGATTTTCCTGCCCTGGGGATGGGCCTCCACCTCGGCCACTATCGGGTCAGGGGCACCCAGGGACACAGGATCCATGATGCGCGCCGACCCGGGTTCCGCTCCGGCTGTGTTTATCCAATACCGGAAGCTCGCCGGTCCCTCGGAGTCGGCCATATCCATAATCACCACCCTACCTCAAGCCCGCCGGAGTTGTACTCCTCATCCATGTACTCCTCGTCTATGTACTCGGAGTACTTGATCTGGGCCTCCCGTGACCGGGCATAACTGATATCGTAGACATTGAAGCTTAATGACTTCGTCAGGTTGTTGAAACCCTCCAGTTTTGTTTTCTAGCCTTGTACACACATTATCAATCCGCTCAGGTTCCCCTCTACCCTCATGGTAGACCGGGACAACGCCTCCGGAACGGCCATTGTATGCTCAAGGCAGGGATTGGTATAGGTCTCCACCATGACAAAGCAACGCTTTATGCTGGAGATCCTCAGAAAAAAATTGCGGAAAATATCGATAAGTATTAAACTATACCTAGCTTTACTCAAGTCGAGGATCGAGGAGGTACTATGACTTCTTTGGCAAAGATCATCACGGCGACCAAATTTCCTGTTGTAACCGTAAGACCAGGCGACAAAGTCTCGGATGCGGTCAAGATCATG
>MIBM01000215.1:5174-7722 GCA_001830645.1 Spirochaetes bacterium RIFOXYC1_FULL_54_7 | reverse complement strand
ATGAGCGGCAACGTCTGGGAGTGGAACCATGACTGGTACGGCAGCTACCCAGGCTCTGCACAGACGGACTATACTGGTCTGTCCTCTGGGACCCAGCGAGTTCTACGCGGCGGCAGCTGGTCCTATTCGTCGTCCTACTGCACCGTGTCTTACCGGAACATCGGCGGCCCGACCGCCGCGGTCAATTTCGTCGGATTCCGTGTCGCGCGTACCCTGCCGGATCTGGCCATCACCTTCTCCGGTGTAACCCAAGTCGGCGGCACCAGCAACTCCGTTAATACCACGAGCCTGACCCTGAGCTTCAGCGTCGATCCTACCACTCTGACCGCAGACCATATCACTGTGACCGGAGCGACCAAAGGCGCGCTGACAGGTACAGGCACGAGCAGGAGCCTGGGAATTTCAAACTTCACCGTGGCAAACGGGGAGACGGTCTCAGTGGCGGTCAGCAACCCCGCAGGCTTCGAGATTTCCGGCTCACCGAAGGCAGCGGTGATCTACAAGGCTCCCGTGGCAGTGACCTTCTCCGGCGTAAGCCAAGTCGGCGGCACCAGCAACACCGTCACCACCACGGGCCTGACCCTGAGCTTCAGTGTCGATCCTACCACGCTGACCGCGGACCATATCACCGTGACTGGAGCTACCAAAGGCGCGCTGACAGGTACAGGCACGAGCAGGAGCCTGGCGATTTCCAGTATAACCGTGGCAAATGGCGCGACAGTCTTGGTAGAGATCAGCAACCCCAACGGCTTCACGATTTCGGGCTCACCGAAGACGGCGGTGGTGTACAAAAAAGCTCCACCAGTCATAAGCATGGTCTCCGTCACCGGCGGCACCTTCAACAATAGCACCGCGAACATGACGGTTTCAAACTTTGCCATAGGCAAGTACGAGGTGACCTTTGCCCAGTACGATGCCTTCTGCGATGCCACCTCACGAACCAAGCCGGGTGACTCGGGCTGGGGACGGAGTACCCGGCCTGTAATCAATGTTACCTGGTACGACGCGGTAGCCTTCTGCAACTGGCTGTCGGCGGAAGAAGGGCTTACAGCAGCGTATACCGGTAGCGGCACAAGCTGGACGCTTGACCGTACCAGGAATGGCTACCGCTTGCCCACGGAGGCGGAATGGCAGTTTGCGGCGCGGGGCGGAAACTCGACCAACAACTACAGCTACGCCGGGTCCAATACAATAGGAGGCGTAGCTTGGTACGATGCCAACTCCGGAAGCAAGACCCAGCCTGTAGGAACGAAGGCGGGCAACGAATTGGGGCTGTTCGACATGAGCGGCAACGTCTGGGAATGGAACCATGACTGGTACGGCAGCTACCCCGGCTCTGCACAGACGAACTATACCGGTCTGACCTCCGGGACCCAACGCGTTTTTCGCGGCGGCAGCTGGTTCAGTTTGTCGTCCGACTGCTCCGTGTCCTACCGGGTCGGCATCGGCCCGGCCTACGCGCTCGACACCCTCGGGTTCCGTGTCGCGCGTACCCTGTAGTTCCGTTGGGGCCGCGCGTAGGCGCGCGGCAGGAGTACGGGGGGAGTACTGAGCGACGGTGGGCCGGGAAAGCGCCATAGCGGATGCGTTGCGGTGGTGTTTTTGGCGCGAGGTGCAGGCCATTGGTCTGCACCTGTGAGATGAATTATCTGTTAAGGCCTTGAAAGGGCACGGATGGCCTCGTCCAGCTGGTCCATCGAGCGCTGGAGAGCCTGGGGGTCCGGACCTCCAAAGAGGAGCACGGGAGACAAGCCTAGTCCGATGCCGCCAATGGCGGCGCTGATGGGCAGCACTGTTCCGTAGAGCTGGACGCTCTTCCAGCGTTCAGCGGCGGTCTCGGTATCCGCGGCGGCATGGTAGGCGTCCATGGCCTGGGTTCCGAGGAAATAAGCCGCGCCGGCACCTGCGGCTCCGATGGCTCCGGTGATGAGGCTGGCCCAGCCGGAACCTGATTTTATGCGTTTCGTGGTCAGCTTCTTCTGGTAGGCCAGCCGTTCGGCAGACAGGCTGAGGCCCATGAGGCTGCGGTAATCCGCAGGTTCTGCTTCGGCTCCCGGGTTTATGCTCACCTTGCCGGCATAGGCCAGCGGTCCTGACAGGGACAGGCGGTACTCACCCGGGGGCAGGGGCTGGGACAGGAAGCCTTCCGAGCCTTCGTTCCTCAGGACCATGGTGCTTGATGCGCCGATGGACACAGCCGCGCCATCCGGAACCCAGGGCAGGCTTATGCGCCCTGAGGGGAACTCAAGCACCCGTTCCTCGGCCTCGGAAAAGATGGCCTCTATGGCGGGCAGGGCAAGCTTTTCCGCAAAGGGCGACATGAAATCCAGCCGTACAGGAAGCCCGGTCGGGACTGTGCAGCTGCGCATACCATCAGTACCGGCCAGGGCTTCAACCGCCGGACCCAAGGCATCGAGCTGTACCCCGAAGTCTTTGTAGCGGAGCGTGGCCGGGGCAAGTTTCGTAAGGGCTGCGTTCACCCGGGCGGTCCTTCCCAATTCAACCGTCACGGAGGCGGAAGCATCATGATACCCGGGTTTCTTCAGGC
>MIBM01000215.1:4499-5126 GCA_001830645.1 Spirochaetes bacterium RIFOXYC1_FULL_54_7 | reverse complement strand
GATCCCAGCGGGCACCGTCGGCACTGAAGAGCGTATCCGCGGGACTTACAGAAAACTGCAGGGATCCGCCGGTATATGGTTTCCAGGAGACCGTCTCGTTTTTCTGGACACTGACTTTGGTCTGGGCGCTCAGGAAATCGCCGCCGCCGGCGTAAAGCACATAGTCGCCGGCAGGCACCTGGATAATGGAACCCGGGCCTGTCCGGCTCCCGGTTATGGTGCCCCCCGACAGCTGGACCTGGGCTCCCGGGGGAACATCGAAATATACCTGCCCTACGGGGTTCACCAGCAGCTTCACCTGGGTCGTCTCGTCCATGGAAACATCTGCCGTTGTCTTGCCGTAGAGGCCCGGCCCCTTCAGCTCGATTGAACGGCTGCCTACCGGCAGGCCCTTGAAGATGCCCGAACCAAGGGGGCCCTTGTCAATGCCGTCTACCCACACATTGGTTCCGGCTTCATTGGCGGTGATGAAGATGTTTCCCGCCAGGGGAGCCATGCTCAAGGAGAGTTCCCGCAGTTCCCCTGGATTCAGGGTTACTTCCACCGAGCCGGCCAGGGTCGGGGTGCGGGCCGTTACCTTGAGTGCCCGCCCAGCATCCAGCTTCTTGATGAGGACTGGAGCCTTGC
>MIBM01000215.1:0-4487 GCA_001830645.1 Spirochaetes bacterium RIFOXYC1_FULL_54_7 | reverse complement strand
CATCCAGGAAGATCTCGGCACCAGCTTCTGCACGGACCATCAGTTCGGCTATCCCGGTCGTCCTGGGAACAGGCCCACTGGCTGGAGCCGGTGCCTTGCCGGACCGCAGGAACAGGACGAAGCCTGCCCCGTCTTCATGCCCGGATATGGATCCAAGCAGGGGCAGGGTAGAGGAGACGGAGCGGCGTATCCTCTCATGCATCATCTGGGGATCCAGCAGAGGTTCGTCGTTGCGTTCCAGGAGGTTGAGTAGGGCACGACCGAACTCGCTGTCATCCGGTACGGTCTCGGATGCACCCGAGGTGAGCACTTGCCTGGCAGTGAGCTGCAGGGCTCTGCTGAAGTATGCTGGATTGATGTCCGGCATGGCTCCCCGACTCACATTGAGGAAGTCACCGGAGAAGCAGGCGTCAGCCAGAATCAGGATACGCTGGGCCTTCAGGCCGCCTATCATGTTGCGGAGGTTCTGGTTTGGTATCCAGCGGCTTTGATCCCTTACATTCCTGGTGCCGTCCACGGCTATCCAGTAACCCGTCTTTGAGGCATCCGTATATCCGTGGCCAGCATAGAAAACAAGGAGTGAATCCCGGGGCCCGAGCTTGCCTGGAATCGTCTCCATCAACAAACCCCTGATGTTTTCAGCCGTCGCTTGCTCATCATAGAGTTCGAAGAATTCGTCTATATAATAGCGCTCTCCCAGGACCTTCCGGACAGCCTTGGCCTCAGCTACGGCGCCTTTCAGGGGAGTCCATTCCTTGTACTTGTCGATACCAATGATGACCGCATACTGGCGGCCAACATCGAAGCTTTCCTTGCCGGTAACCGTCCTGGCCATGACAGAAAGACCCCTGTCCTGGGCAGCCATGGGGGAGGCGAGCATGAGTCCCGCAAGAAACACGGCTGCTGTGCAGGGAAAATAGACATTCAATGGATGGCGCATTTCAAGCTCCTGTAAAAATTGAATATTCCCGATTCTGGTAGCATGGCAGGGAGACCGGAGATGGGTGCACATTCCACGGTTGCTGTACAAAGGGATAGAGCAGTATTGCAGACTGCATAGAGGCAAGACAGAATTGCCGGTACGACCGGGACTCTACAAACCGTCATTTTTTCATACCTCATGCGTACCTTCAACTATGATAGGCTTTGAAAATTCTGTCAATATTCGACTGAAAAATATTAATATAGTTAAATTAATAATATATATTCACAACCTGTACAGAAGCGGACTTGGTAAACATCATGCTACCCCTCGAGGAGCAAGGTAGAAGCGGTAGAAGTTGCGCAGCCTCAGGTAGCGAGCATCACCCGGATACAGGTTGGTGGACAGGGCCTTCAGCTCTTTGAGGAATACCGCTTATATATTGATAAGCTATCTATCCAAGCCAGCTGTCCAGCCAGCCAAAGGCCTCTTCCTGCATCGTAACATCAAACTGGTGCGGGCCTTCGTAATATGACATCCTGAAGTGGTCTGCCGCCCCAGCCTTCCGGTAGATAGCCTCAAGGGTGGCCTGCGCCTTGGCTACCTCCATGTTGGTGTACAGGGGATCCTGCCTGCAGGACTGAACCAGCGCGGGCAGTGGAGCACGCAGGGCCAATAGCTCCGGATAGTCCATAAGGCGGGGCAAGCCGGCAATATAGGCCATCCAGGTGTGGGTGTAGGCAGTATGCAGGGCAAAGTCGGCCCAGGTGGTCATGAAACCAGTTGTAAAGGAGCACTGTATCCTGGAATCCATGCCAGCCAGGAGATTGGTCCTCAGCCCACCACCTGAAAGGCCGCCGCAACCTATCCGGTCGGCATCTACATCAGTGCGGGAGGCCAGATAGTCCAGGGCTGCCCTGTCTTCGGCCAGCACTATTCCCGGCCACGAAAGCCCGGCGCACGCTAAGGATTTGGCAATGGTGGATTCGTATTGTGCGGCAAAGGCATTGTAGGCCTCGATTTGACCAGTGGATACTTCGTGAGCAGAGGATACTTCCTGGGTGGAGGACTCTTCCAATAATACATCGTAGGTGGTGCAAGCCCGGTCTTCGTCCATGTCCTGCGGGACCAGTTCACGCAGCTTGCCGGGAGCCTGCATGGTACGTTCCACGACCAGCCCGGGTAGCAAAGAAGGCGTCATCCTGCGGCTCTCGAAGAGGAATACATCGGGAACCAGCACTGCATAGCCCCTTCTGGCCAGCTCGTTGGCCCAGGCTTTGCCACCATAATAGTGCTCACGGTAGTCCCGGATGAAGGGATGGACTCCAGGACGGGTATCGGCGATTTTCTGTTTTCCGAAATACTTGTTGGCTCCATGGTCGTGCAGGGCAAGCACTGCCGGAAGCTTTCCCGTTGCTCCTGCAGGTTTCAGGAACCAGGCCTTTGCAGCAGGGCCATAGGGTAGCGGCCAGGATAATTCCTCTACCTCTACGCCATCCAGAAGGGCTTTCGCATCTACCTGAACCTGCAGCCTGCCGATATCGGGAGGAGCAAGCAGGGATTCTACACGCCTCCGGGCTTGCTGGCTCCAGTCCTGGACCTCTGTCCAGTGGTTGTTGAGGAAGGAGTATTCCCTGTCCGGAGTCCGGACCAGATGGTCCACCCAAGGACCATATTCTCCGAGCAGATTCCTTTGTGCCTTATCCATCGAGGAGCCTCCATTGAATCCATCTTAATCCATCGAAGTAGCCATCCAGGTAGTCACTGGGTATACAACTAGTATTGATGCTGGTTCTGCCCTGGTCGGCTAAAAGATGAATGTAGCGTATACTGGGTATCGGAGAGAAGCAAGAAACCATGCCGCAATCACGGGTTGGCTCCCTGGCCAAGCTCATATCCGAGAATTTCAGGGGAGTCTGGGTACTGCTTTCGGAGACTACGAACTTCCTCAGCAGGACCCAGCTTCTGGCCCAGTATGAAGGCCAGCTCCGGGAATGGCGGGCCATCCTCCAAAGCAGCCACAACAACAATGAACTCGCGCTTACCGTAAAGCGGGAGCTTATCGAGCTCCGGAAAAACCTGCGTTTCCAGGGTTACGATTTGTCCCTTGGCTCACAAATCCTGAGCTTTGACGGTTTCCGCAACGATGCCTGCCTGCGGGAAGGCTTCCGCCGCATCGTGTTGTTCATAAGCGATGATGGAGTCTACTGGTTGGTGGGGGAGGACAACCATGTTACCCTGTCCAGCTTCCTTGAGGAGCGTATGGACCAGCTGAGGGTGCGGCAGATCCGTGAGAGGCACTACCTCTGGTATCTCCGGCGGAAGAACGAGCTGGTCTTTTCAGGGTCGGATACAGAGTTGAAGGAGGACTTCGAGCGGCTGAAACGGATAGGCGAGGCCAATCCGATGCTGTTTCTGAGTAGTCTGAAGAGTCTGCGGTGATAAGATCCGGGCCCTCTGTTCAGGCCTTCTGCTCGTTGTCAATGCCTTGGGACTCCAGTATGATCGATGCTCTATGACAGGGCAGCAAGCCGTAGCGGACCGACTTAACTATATGGCATCTATGCTTTCCACTCGTTGGTACCGCATGGCAGCCGTAGGACTAACCATGCTGATTGTGGCACCGCTCTATTTCTGGCTGGAATATAAAACTGGTTCGTTCACCGTACCCTGACCTTCGCTTTCTCTGGCGTATGCGTCGACATATATCCTGCAGCTAGTCTATTCGGCAATTTTCCTGATTGCCTTGTTTTTCCGGTGCAGATTTGACTATCCCTCGCAGTTTGAATCTTTCATGCTTCGGATGGGGTTGATCGTCTTGTACAAAACCATCACTGTACAGGCCGTCCTGAGCCAGCACGGCACCCTTTTATGCTGGTACTGTTATCTCCACTATGCCTAATTTCTTGAATTACGTAAAGGAATGCGAATGAATATTGAATGGTGGGAATATGGCGGTCTCCGGGGTTGCCCAATCCGCGATATCCAACAGTACCTGGTAATAGAGGCAATCTGTCAATCAAGAAGGAGCAAACTTGAAAAAGCATCTTTGGACAATCGTGCTCATCGTCATCATCAGTAGTCTCGCCATTATGGCATGCAAGCCGGCCATTGACCCGGATGGTGGTGATGATGCCAGTGATACCATCGAGGTGACAGGTATCAGTCTCGATATAACCAGTGAATCCCTTCTCGTTAGTGCCACCCGGCAACTGACCGCCACCATCACGCCAGCGGATGCCACCAATACCGACGTCACCTGGTCCAGCTCCGCCGACGGGGTCGCTACGGTATCGGGAACCGGCTTCGTAACCGCTGTAGCCAACGGTATGGCCACCATTACGGTTAACACTAATGATGGCGGACAGACTGCCACCTGTGCGGTTACCGTTACCACTCCCGGTACGGCTTCCCTTGTAATTCAGCCAACACCGACTCAGGCAAAACTTATCAGCAAGGTCGGTGCAACCACACGACTGTCCATGGGACTGGGAATGTCTTTGCCCTACAATACTTGGGCGCCGTGGGAGGTCGCAGCCAATGAGACCCTTTGGTTCCCCATCGT
>MIBM01000214.1:7065-7620 GCA_001830645.1 Spirochaetes bacterium RIFOXYC1_FULL_54_7 | reverse complement strand
ATTTGATTCTGATGGACTGGTAAGCAAGGGTAGCGCAGCGATGGGCCATGCGGTGGCCGGGTTTGAGGTGTCTGGTCGATATGGCCTTAGCGCGTATTGCATCCCGCTGGATGGCGGAGTATCTATGTACAGATAGTGGTTCAGCGCCGCCAGGGAGTGATTTCCTGGTTATCTGAAAATACTGGCTGTGATCAGTCTTGAGCGGGTTCGACGAGTATTTTCGGTCGATGTGAAAGAGACAACCGCGTTGGTATGGTGCTGCCGAATGGTATCATGGAGGTAAGCATGTTGAAGCAGGCTGTCGAGAGCAGAATAATGAGTCTTTCTATACCTCTACGGTCCCTTGGCATACGGCGTCTTGGATTGCTTGGTTCAACCGCCCGCGGGGATGCCCAGCCTGATTCTGATGTGGACTTGTTGATCGAGTTTGTTGAGGGACGTAAAAACTTCGACGCATACAACAGGGATGTGGCCGACCTGCTGGAGGCCGGATTCCCGGTTCACGTCGATGTCTTGACTCCCGAGCCTTTTGATCCGCGGCGAAGGACTTGCATC
>MIBM01000214.1:0-6970 GCA_001830645.1 Spirochaetes bacterium RIFOXYC1_FULL_54_7 | reverse complement strand
GCCATATTCCTGAACTTGCCAGCAAAATCGAGGCAGTGCTGCAAGCGATAATTTAGAAATAAGGATCGATCAAGGCGCTCATTAAAGCAAAAGCCCGCCAGGAGGCGAGCTTTTCTTTTTAGCGTCCGATCGGAATCGAACCGACATCTCCAGCTTGGAAGGCTGGGGTAATAGCCACTATACGACGGACGCGATATCTAATGTGTCGCTGAAAGCGACACGAATTCCAAGGTTGTCGTCGTTTATCTCGGGCTTTGCTGCAATCCAGCTGTTTGTAGCCGGACCCTGCCCTCGCTGTACGACGGACGCGATATATGTGCATCGCCTTCGGCGATGTAAATCCAAGATTGTCGTCGTTTGCCGCTGGCTTTTCAGGAATCCAGCTGCCACGAGCCACTTTCGACCAGCGTCATACGACGGACGATTTCGCTGATCGTACTTAATGCAACAAAATTAGCATTTACCGGCCTTCAAAGTCAACCGGTATGGAGTTCCCGCCTACTGCATTCGGAATGATTCCGGTGCGGGTATCAGCAAAAAACCCCGGCCACCTGGATGGTGACCGGGGTTGGTCAACAGGCTGTTCAATAATCGCACAGGCGATTTTCTACAGCCTTTCAGAGGGCGTTAGCCCCCCATGTAGCAATCTTCAACTTCTGTACCTCCTTTCCCCACCGTTGTAGGCAGGCTGTGGATTCTGGCGAACGGCATCCGGAAAACCGATCCCATGGCAATACTATATGCCACGATCCGACGAATGATGGAAGTGCCCTGAATGTTTTAGCCTGATCTTTCCACTGAACCGCCGGAATGCGTGGGGAAGGACGAGGGGCTCTGTGGGTGTAGCACGATGCTTGCCGCAAGTAATCTTGCGAAGTACCACAGGTTCTGGGGCTAACCCCAGTAACTAAACTATGGGAAGGGCGGATTCCTTCGCGCGGATACAAACCTTCTGATTCTTCCTGCGCTCCTGCGTCTTGCCCCACTCTTCTCCCCTGGACAAGCTTTGGATATACAACCTTTCCGTGACTTCTGTGTTTTCCGTGGTTCTTTCTTGCTTTCCCTGGTTATATCGTGACGGATACCCGGGAATTTATTGTTTTAACTGTTTTGTCGGTTCACAAAGTGTGGAAACCTGGTATATAATTCGGCCTCATATACAAGGAATCCTGCAACCGCACCTGCGGTGCCGGTCCGAACGAACACGAAAGAAGGAGGCAGTCTAATGGACAGGATTATCAGCAAGGCAATTGTAGCACAGTCCAACGGAGCCGCCTGAGCCTTCCGGATCGATCGAACCGACGGTACCTGACCGTCGAATGGATTCTTTCATCCGCTCGGCACGCGGCATTGGCCACGAACACCGAGAGGATCCGTATGTCTTCATATATGAAAGCGGAGCAGACGCTCCCACCTGAATTGCTCATAGAGATACAGAAGTACGTGCAAGGTACGCTTATCTACATCCCGAGGTTGCCTGAGAAGAAGCTCGGCTGGGGCCACAAGAACGGAGCGCGCCAACTCCTTGACGAGCGGGACCAGACCATACGCTTGGCCAAGGCAACTGGCCGGACAATAGACCAGCTGGCCGACGAGTATGCCCTGTCACCGGATGCGATACGCAAGATACTTTATAGAAGAAAGTCCGCGTCTAGCCAGGACAACCGCAATGTCGAACTTGCAGCAAGTTGATGGAGGGGGGCGGTGGAAATGCCGCCACCCCTTTCTTTTTCCTCCGATGGGTAAGTAATACGACAGAAGCATAAAATTTTAGTTAAGAGTCTGGTTTCCAATCCCGAATGGGATTATACTCGCATGATGGATTATCTTGAAAAGTTCATGGGAACCAAAATAGCCGGGGTTCGGGTGGTACCTATAGCCACCAAGATCATAGCGCTCTTCGCGGTTTTCATTCTGGTTTCAAACTTCTCGTCCAACTTCATCAACCTTACCCTTAACCGCGGCGAACTGCTCAAGCTAGCCAACCGCCTTCTGGTAAAAGATTTGAAAGAACTGTACGGGCAGGCTTCCAACCAGTATGACATCTTCGAATACAGCAAAAACCTTCCCGAGGCCATCCTGGCCATAGAAAGCGCGGCAATACGCGAACTAACTGGTTCGCGTTCATTCTCAGGTGCCTTCCGGCCTGATGGCAGCCTGCTGTTCTGGGCTTCCCATGACCAGAGACCCGATGGCTTTGATGACTCGGCAGCCCTTCAATCGATGATTACCAATATCGATGAGGAGGGTGGCGAGGGGCGGATCCGCTTCAAACTGATGGACAGGTCGTACTTCGGTATGTTCAAGTTCAACCAGAAATGGGATGCCTTCCTCATCCGGGCGGAAGAGGAATCGGAGTTCTATGCTGACACACAGGCCATTTTTCTGCGGGTTAGCATACTCATCGCTGGCATCACTCTTATCTGTCTGATCATAGGCATCATCCTCATAAACCGGATATTGCGCTTCATGACCCGCTTTGCTGCAGATCTGATGAAGATGCAGAACGACCAGAAGCTGGATTTCGTCAACCTGGAAGGTGCGCCAAACGATGATGTGACATATCTGGGAGCCTCCTTCAACGCACTGTCATCAACCATAAACAACCTGCTGGTCATATTCAGACGTTTTGTTACCAAGGACATAGCCCAGCGTGCCTATTCCGACCGCAGCGTACTCCTTGATGGTACTACCAAGGAACTGACCATCCTGTTTTCGGACATCAAGGGCTTCACCTATATGACCGAGACCCTTGGCAACGACATCATCGATTTGCTCAATCTCCACTACGACAGGGCAATCCGTCATATCCATGACAAGGAAGGCATCGTTGGTTCCATAATCGGTGATGCCTTGCTGGCTGTTTTTGGCACCATGAAGACAGGTGGCAACAAGTCCGTGGAAGCTCTGGATGCAGCATTCGGCATACAGAAGGTGGCAGCCGAACTAAGAGCCGCACTCAAGGCCAAGACAGATACGATAATCGAAGAACATGGCAAGCTGAGTCCCATGGAACAACGGGCCCTCAAGGCCATACTTGTCGAGGTAGGGGTGGGCCTTGATGGCGGTGAGGTATTCTATGGTAACATCGGCTCCTATGAACGTATGACCAATACGGTAATTGGAGACAATGTAAACTCCGCTTCCAGGCTTGAGGGTCTTACCAGGATCTATCGGGTTCCGATAATCTGCTCGGAGTTCGTAAGGGATGAAGCACTCCGCGCTGGCGCTCCGTATCGTTTTGTAGAGCTGGACAAGGTGCAGGTCAAGGGCAAGCTCGAGGGCAAGAAGATCTACTGGCCTGTACCGGCTTCACAGATCGATGCTGAGATGGAAGAACAGATAGCCTGCTTCGAACACGGGCTGGCTTTGTACTACAAAGGTGACTGGAAGAAGGCGGGCACCGTCTGGGCGGATTGCCGACTGCCTATGGTAGAAGATTTCCAGCTACGGCTGGATGGAGTAAAACCTGACGACTGGAATGGCATATGGGCGATGAAAACCAAATAAGGCAGCTCGTCTCGGAGACTTCCCGGGAATCGCTGGCAAAATCACTTGAACTGGTCCAGAAGGAAACCAAGCCTTACGACCTGTTCAAGGAATTCTCGGCAACCAAGCTGAACCGATCCATCTTCGTGCCCATCGTTACGCTGGCCACCGTTGTCTTTTTTGCTATTGTGGCCATGGCCACAGCAAGGATCATCGAGACAATCTCTGAGCGGCAGGAAGTGGACATCAGCTCCTTTGACGACCTTAACCTGAAGGATCTGCTGGATGTGGCCAAACGTACAGAAACCGAATACGTGGGGCTACAGCGCGAACTGAGCGCTCTGGAGCGGGAACAGGACGCCGAGATCCGCGTCATAAACGAAGGGTATGCAGCTGAAATGGAGATAATTGCTGCCCGACGGATCAGCGATGACGAGAAGCGCCGCCTTGGTTTGCAGGCAGCTCAACGCCGTGACCAGGCAATCAAGCAAGTACAGATCCGTTTTGCTCCCTTGATTGATGCCAAGGCACTTGAAGTGGCAAGCGCTGCAGACCGTCTGGAACAGTACGACAGCAGGATGCTGGATCAAGCCAGACAGAACGAGGAAATGCTTGCTGCGGAAAGAAAGGTTTTCGAACTTGAACAACAACGTCTGACCGAATACTACGAAGCACGCCTGGTTACCCTTGATCAGGAGATGGCAGCCGAGCGCACCGCCTTCAATAGAAACAAGGATGAATTGCTAAAGGCCCTTGAAAACGCCAGATCGGCAGAAATGTCAGAAACCGCACTTCGCTACAATCCGGTTTTCACCGACCCGGCTCTCCTGGCTCTCCTTGCGGCCTCCCCTTCCCGGCCAAGCCCGATGGACACAAAGGCACCTGGCTCATTGATGCAAGCAGGACTGGATGCCACGGCTTTGGAGGCCATGGCTCTGGAGACAGCCGCTAAGCTTGGATCCGTTGGTAACGCTCTGGCTGGAGTACCATATAAAAACTCCATACCGGCAGCCTTGGCCTCCCTGGAAAGCTCTGCGTACGCCCTTGCGGATGTATACCACCGCATGGCCGACCTTGCAGGTCTGGCCTTGCTTACAAGCCAGGGCAGGATCAAGGCCCTTGAAACCGAACTCTCTACATCCCGCTCGGCCATATCCGGAGCACAGTCACAGCTTGGAACTTTGAGACGGGAGCAGGCGGTATATAGTACTGCCATCGATGCCCTGGCCCAGCTCAACGGGGATGCCGGATATGTTCTTGAAGCAAATGCCAATTCCATCAAGGTTTGGCTCAGGCCAATAAGCGCATCAACAGCTCCGGCTGATGCGTGGATTGTACGGGGTGAGAAGACCATAGCTACGGTTTCCTTGAGGCCTGAGGGCCCCTTGTACACCGCTACAATAAAAGAGGCATCGGGAACCGAGATGCCAAGACTCTTCGATGTTGTCGTGGTACGGATCGATGACACCGACCAGGGCGGAGGCAAGAAATGATGATCAAGCATAAAGTCATAGTTGTTGCACTGGCATTCATACTGCTTTTCGGATTCCTGTTGCCACTAGCTGCCCAGGAATCATCCAGCCTGAATCCTACTGGACAATCAACGATAGATGGCAGATCCTGGCTTACCTATACCGGTCCTGGTGGCATACGCATACTGGCCTTGGCTCCCTTTCCGGCAGACGCAGGGAAGAGGCTGGAACGAACTGTAGCTGTCATTTCAAGCTGGCCTACCATCCGGGTCACTGAAGTGCGGGCCGAGTCAAGCAAGGGTGTAGATGACTACGTGCTGTCTTTCTCGTCCATAGAGTCGGAAGGCCGCGAGTATTCAGCCAATGTTCCCGGTGGTCTTCGCCTCCGGTATGATGGTGCCCTTATGTACGATTTCAGGGTCCGATCAGGCGACTACTTCGTACGGGTCCGCGGCATACTCATGGACGAAACGTCACTCATAGCGGAGATAGCCAAGGCAGTACATGATCCGGGGGGCTATATTGCCGAACGGGATCCATCCTGGCTGGCCCTGCGCATAGAGCAACTTGACAAGTTCAATATGCAACTGGAGCGCCGGGCAGACCAACTTGACTCCCGGACAGTGGAGATAAACAGGCGCCTGACACAGAAGACAGATGAAACCGCAACCCTCCTTGTTGAAAGCACTCTTGAATTAAAGACTCTAATGGACGCTAGAACAAGGGATGCAAATGTCATCATCGAGGCCCGGTCCGCCGAATTCAGATCGCTGATGGCAGCCATGGCCGCAGATTTCGATGCCCGGCTTGAACTGATTCAGCAGGAAGCCGCCGAAGACCGCAACAGGCTGGAAACCAGTTTCAATGCCAGCCTGGAAGCCAATCAGACACGGTTTGAGTCTGTATCCGGTACACTTCGTCTAGCTCTGGCTTCGGAAATGAACAAGGGACTGTTCGGTGGCCCCAAGCCTCTCGATGCAGCTGTCTTCGATCACGTCATGGCCATGAAGGAAGGCAATCCCGGCACAGACAGGGTAGCAGTTCTGGAATCAGCCAAGGCTGCCGGGCTCAAGGCCAAGGCCAAGGAAATCGACATAATCTTCAGGATCTGGTTCGGCGAGTAGCTCTCAAAACTCCAGCCAGCGGACGGAATAGCCGGGCATAGCCACTGTTCCGTCCGGTCCTTGGTTCCCTGCCCCACCAGTTTCAAGCTGTACCATACAACCGGTAACATAACCAGTACATGGATCGGTTATCCGCGCTGCTTTGACCCACTCCACTGGCACCGGGTAGCTGAGCAGTCCTCTACCACAATTTATCAGCACCAGCACCCTTCCGGGGCCGGTACCACGCTCAAGGGCAAACACCGGACCCCCGTCCGACAGGACCCGCCGAGGTGAGTCCGGTGCGAAGGCGGGGCGCCGACCCCTCTCGGTCAGTAGGGATCTGAAACCCTCTAATGTCCGGGCACGCATACTGGATGGATCATCCAGGGCCTGTTCCAACTCTCCGATCCGCGGTCGTTGCCTGTTTATTGCCCGATTGTAGCCAAGGGTCCTGGGGCCATCCTGCCAGGACCGTGATCCTGTAAAGGAGTGGAAGTAGACCGCAGGCAGGCCATCCATGGCGCAGGCTATGGCATAGCTTGCCAACAGGGATGCCACCCGTTCGTCGGCAGTTGCATCCACAGGAGCCACCGCATCGGACCAGGATATGTTCAATTCATATGGCACTTTACCATCGGGGGTAGCCTTGTATGACACCAGGCCACCCCGGGCCTGAACTGCCGCAATGATGGTACCAAGGTCGTCTACCAGGCCCTTGGCCGGTGTCACGCCTACGCCATCGTGGGATGCCAGGAAGTTCAGCAGGGTTCCGCCAGTGGGAACCTTAAGGCCTGCGGCCCAGCGGGAGAGGGGTCCGGCATCTCCGGTGGCAAAGGCATGAAGGGTCAGGGGTGGCAGACTGAAATTGTAGACCAGATGGGCTTCGTCGCCCTTGCCAAAGTA
>MIBM01000213.1 GCA_001830645.1 Spirochaetes bacterium RIFOXYC1_FULL_54_7 | reverse complement strand
TTCGGCTGGTGGTGGAAAGTCAGATTTGATTTTGGGTGTATCCCGCACTAATCACAAAAGGAGCTTGCTGCTCCGCCGTTCGTTTCCCGACCTGGAACGCAGCCTGATCAGCCGCAGCCTAGAGTTCTTTGGCGATCGCAAAGCATACAACTCCACCAAACACGTTTGGTTGATTGATGGGCGGCGCATTGAGTTCGGGCACATGGAGCGCATTGGCACTGCGCAGATACCTGGCGATGAGGCCAACTATGCCTCTGCGCCGTATGACTTTATTGGCTTTGACCAGCTTGAGCAGTTTACCGAGTATGGTTATCTATTCATGTTCAGCCGCGCCAGGTCTGTAATCAAAAAGCAGCGTGTACGGATGGTATCGTCTGCTAACCCCGTAGGCGAATATCTAGATTGGATCATCAAGCGTTGGGGAGCATGGCTAGATGAGACACACCCGAACCCTGCCAAGCCAGGAGAGTTTCGCTATTACAAGCGCAATGATGATGGCATAGAAGTTGAGACAACCGCCGATGATCCTGATGGATTATCGCGCACCTTCATCCCGGCTGGTTTAGCAGACAATCCATACCTGGGCGACGATTACCGTCGCAACTTGAACATGCTGCCTGAGCCTCTGCGGTCTGCCCTGCTAAAAGGCGACTTCATGGCTTCTATCCTGGATGACGCTTATCAGGTCATCCCACGGTCATGGGTGAGGGCAGCGCAAGCACGCTGGAAGAATAAAGCGCCCGATGGCAGGCTAACAGTGGGCGTGGATGTGGCACGCGGGGGCGATGACCAGACGGTGCTGGTGAAGAAGCGCGCTGATTGGTTCGGCAAGCCTGAGAAGTATCCAGGCAGGAACACGCCCACGGGCAAAGAGGTCAGGACGTTAATTGCTGGCGCTATGCAAGGGAACAAGGATGCGCAGGCAGCCATTGACGTGATTGGCATTGGGGCATCGGCTTTTGACTTGTGCATCGAGGCAGGGATGAGCGTCTTTGCAGTCAACTTTGCAGAAGGGTCTGACATGAAGGACGCCTCAGGGCTGTTGCATTTTATCAACAAGCGGGCTGAATATTACTGGTTGATGCGGGAGGCGCTTGACCCCAATAACGCTCGCCAGTTCATGCTACCCGATGACCCTGAGTTATTGGGTGACTTGTGCGCACCGCGTTGGGCGATGACCACGCGGGGCATAAAGATTGAGGACAAGGAAGCAATCAAAGAGCGCCTGGGCAGGTCTCCCGATGTGGGTGATGCTATCGTGATTGCCAATGGCGCAGCAAACGGACAATGGTTGATTTATTAGGAGGACAAGATGGCAGTAATACAGTTATCAGGGCAGGTGACAGTTTCCACAGCAGGCACGGCGGTTCCCTGCACCACGGCGGGGGTAAGCGGGGCGGGATCGTTCTACATCAAGGCGCTGCCTGCCAATACAGGCGTTATCTATGTTGGCACGACCGGCGGCAGCGATGTGACCTCATCCAACGGATACCCGTTATCGGCGCTGGATGCTATTCTCGTGACTGTAACGAGCTTGAGCGAGTTGTACGTGGACGCCACAGTGAGCGGCGAGGGAATAGCCTGGTTCAGAATGGGCGGGCAGAATATAGGCATTGATGCGCCAGCGGCATAGGAGGGGTTAT
>MIBM01000212.1:7029-7566 GCA_001830645.1 Spirochaetes bacterium RIFOXYC1_FULL_54_7 | reverse complement strand
GCGATGTAAGTGTCAGAGACACTACAAACAATTTGCTCTTTTGGGCTTTTTCTTCTAACATGGGTTTATCCGGTGGCTTTATCCCTGCGCCGGCCCAAGAGGTATCCGTGCAGCCACGAGCAATAGTCCCCAGGCCAGGCAGTCCCTTTCCTTTCGGTGCTACGCCGGTGGCCTTCGGCGTCAATTTTGCCATCTTCTCGCGGAACGCGACCAGCCTGCGTCTGTGCATCTATGACCATCCTGAGGACGGGCAACCATCCTTCGAGCACCACCTGGATCCTCGGCAGAACCGGACTGGCGACATTTGGCACGTCCATGTGGATGGTGTGGGGCCAGGTGCCCTGTATGCCTGGCGGGCAGATGGTCCCTTCATGCCCGAGCGCGGTTTCCGCTTCAACCCCAACAAGATCCTGCTGGATCCCTACGCCAAGGCCCTCACGGGCGACTTCATCTGGTCGGTAGACGCCGCCAGGGCTTATGATGTCCACGATCCCCGGGCAGACCTTTCGTTCTCCAGGATCGATGATGCAGCCCAGA
>MIBM01000212.1:0-7015 GCA_001830645.1 Spirochaetes bacterium RIFOXYC1_FULL_54_7 | reverse complement strand
GTAATAGATGATGATGAGTTCGATTGGCAGGGTGACCGTCCGCTAAATCTGCCCCTGCGGCACTGCGTCATCTACGAGACCCATGTCAGGGGTTTTACCGCAGGGAAGGGCTCGGGCGTGTCAGTCCCGGGTAGCTACCAGGGACTGATTGAAAAGATCCCCTACCTCAAGGAGCTCGGAGTCACCAGCCTGGAACTCCTGCCCATCCAGGAATTCGACGAGTTCGAGAACCCCAGGCTCAGCCCGACTTCAGGCAAGCCCCTGGCCCAGTACTGGGGGTACAGCACGCTGGCCTTCTTCGCTCCCAAAGGCCTGTACTCATCGAGCGGTGCCATGGGCCAGCAGGTAACCGAGTTCAAGACCATGGTCCGTGAACTCCACACGGCCGGCATAGAGGTCATCCTCGACGTGGTATTCAACCACACTGGCGAAGGCAATGAACTGGGGCCTACCGTGTCATTTCGGGGTCTGGACAATTCCATCTGGTACATGCTGGACGAGGATCCCAGGCGGTACAAGAATTACTCTGGTTGCGGCAACACCCTCAACTGCAACCATCCGGTGGTCCGATCCTTCATCGTTGACTGCCTGCATTACTGGGTGGTTGACATGCATGTGGACGGCTTCCGCTTTGACTTGGGTTCCATCCTTGGCCGTGACCAGAAGGGCAATCTCCTTGAAAACCCTCCGGTGATAGAGCAGATTGCGGAAGACCCTGTACTCAGGCAAACCAAGATCATAGCCGAGGCCTGGGACGCCGGCGGGGCTTACCAGGTAGGTGGCTTTCCGGGTGGCCGCTGGGCCGAGTGGAACGATCGCTACCGGGACGATATACGCCGCTTCTGGCGGGGAGACGACAAGACGGTGGGAGCTCTAGCCACCAGGCTGACCGGTTCTAGTGACCTGTACCTGCGGGATGGTCGCAAGCCTTTCCATTCGATCAATTACATAACCAGCCATGATGGTTTTACCCTGCATGACCTGGTAAGCTACAACGGCAAGCACAATCAGGCCAATGGCGAACACAATAACGACGGCCACAATTCCAACTTCAGCTTCAACCATGGCAAAGAGGGACCAAGCCGCAGTCCGGCCATAGAAGCACTGCGTGCCCGGCAGGCCAGGAACATGCTTGCCTCCCTCCTGTTGTCCATCGGTACGCCCATGATACTCGGAGGTGACGAGGTCGGCAGGACCCAGAAGGGCAACAACAACGCCTACTGCCAGAACAACGAGATCAGCTGGTTTGACTGGCACCTGGTCAAGAAGAATGCAGGTCTGCTCCGCTTTGCCAGGGAACTTATAGCCTTCCGCAAGGCCCATCCGGCCTTCCATCGGCCTGAATTTTTTACCGGCAAGGATTCCAACTACAACGCCCTGCCTGACATCGAGTGGTTCGGACCAGAAGGCGGCCCTCCTGACTGGGCCCGGATTGACAAAGTGATTGCGGCTAGGCTGGACGGATCCAGAGCCGATATTGTGGCCGACCGGGACGACAATGATTTCTTCCTGATAGTGAATTCCGGTACCAAGGAGGTTCACTTCAGGGTCTGCCATCCCCAGCCTGGCTGGCGCTGGTGCCGGGTCATCGATACCTTCCTCGAAGCGCCTCAAGACATCGTCGGTCATGGAGTAGAACCTGCCATCCATCCTCAGGACAGCTATGTTGTAGGACCCAGAAGTCTGGTCCTGCTCCTGGCAAGGATTCCTTGATCGTTAGCAATTTTGTCAGTACCTTTATCCTATGAAGGAATCAGCCTACCGGGAATCGGTCCATGCTTTCTCGGCAGCCATGTGTGCATTGAAAAACCATGATCCGGCACAAGCCCTGCCTTTGATGCGTGAATCTGTGGCAGCCTGCCCGGTTTCACTTCACCACGAACTGGCAAGACGCCTGTACTGGCTATCAATGGTGCTGTTCAAGCTAGGACGCGACGGCCCAGCTGTGAAGGCGCTGGCAAGTGCGCAGAAGCTGGATAGGCGTGGTCACGGACGGGCCATGTACAATCGGAAGGTCAACGGTTATGGCATGCTCCGGGCCTCCTGTACGGAGCATGACGATTACAAGGCTTTCTTTGCCATCCAGGTAAGGCGCTACCTTTCAGGTGTACCAAGCCGGAGGTTTGCCAGCCAGGAAGAGCTTGAGGAGATACTCAAGCTGATAGCTGCTGCGTGGGTCAGTTTGGGCAAGAGCAAGACTCAGCCGGCTGGGTCTTGTGCTGACAAGCTGGATGCCTTTCGTGAGGTACAGATAGATTTTCCGACCCTCCGTGCAAGTTCAGCTCCATTTGGAGCAATGGCACGCACCCTGACTGCCAATTTCCATACCGGCGAGCAGGTGTACGCCGACAGCCGCTGTCCCTGTGGCTCTGGTCTGGCATATTCCCGATGTTGCGGTAGGGTTCGCATGCCTTTCGAGCTGGATCAAGGGTAAAAAAGAGACAAAATTAGTCAGAAATATGGATTATGGCTCTTTTTGAAACATCTAGCCTGCACCGTAAGGTATATCGTATCAAAAAGATACATCTGCTCACTGTGATGACTGTCTTACTTTATATTATACTCGGGATTTGGTGTGTAGTTGCCCTCCTGATTTCTGTTTGGACAAGGCGGCTCGTTGGCGCCTTTAGAAGAGTGTGTTTCTAATTTCTTTTAATAAATAGATTTACTGTCAAATAATGTCTAAAGCCAATCAACCTTCACTTAAAAAAAATACATGGTCTAATTTGGCACGATTCTTGCATAGATAAAGATGCAGGAGGATATGCATGAAGACCAACAGAAAACAGGCTGCAGTTACTGATCCCTCAAAGGACGCCAATGTCCTGTCCATATATCTCAAGGAAATCAACCGCATTCCACTTCTGACCAGGGAACAGGAAGACCTTCATGCCCGGGCTGCCGCCAAGGGTGACAAGCATGCCAGGGAAATGCTTGTAAAGAGCAACCTGCGCTTCGTGGTAAATGTCGCAAAACGCTACCAGAACCAGGGGCTTCCGTTGTCGGACCTCATCTCCGAGGGCAACATCGGTCTCATCAACGCCATAGAGCGATACGATGTGGACAAGGGCTACCACTTCATAAGCTATGCAGTCTGGTGGATACGCCAGGCCATACTCAAGGCAGTGTGCGAGAAAAGCCGAATGATCCGCCTGCCCCTCAACCGCGCAAACGAATTGGTACAGATCGAGAAAGCCCGACGCTATGTAGGCGCCGGCAAGTCTGAAGACGGCGAGATTGCCGAGATCGCCCGCATGCTTGACATGGATGCCAGCCATGTAGCCGACCTCGTAAACGTCTCCCGTTACCTGGTTTCCCTTGAAAGCCCTGTTTTTGATGACCGCGACTCCAGCGTCCTGGGTGATTTCATAGAGAACGACAAGTACCAGTCACCCGACGAACATGTCCTGGAGCTGTCTCTCAAGGAAGACATAAACACCGTCCTTGAGACGCTCTCCGAGAAGGAACGTGAAGTTGTCCAATACCGCTTTGGCTTGAACGGCCGCAGGGCCATGAGCCTCAAGGAAATCGGCGACCGCTTCAAGCTTACCAAGGAACGCATAAGGCAGATCGAGAAGAATGCCCTCAAGCGCCTCTCGGTTCCCGGCCGTTCAGACCGTCTGGCCAGCTACGTAGCCTGATGGGGCAGACGCCCTTTTATATATGACCCGGTGCCGGTGGTACCGGGTTTTTTTCACCCCGGAGCCTTCCCCAAAACACCAATGTCTGGTCTTGCAGTTTTTAGTTTTCGGGGCTAACCAGGGCAAGTTCCTTCTTTACCTTGAGGTATTCGGTGTTCAACCGCGACATGCGCAGGTTCAGCTTGGCCAGGCGCTGGGCTAGCAGGCGGGCCAGGAAGATGCCGTAATGCGGGCTGTCCTTGATCAAGTTGACAAAATCCTGCTTGGAGATGCGGATGAGTACGCTCCGGCCCTTGGATACCACGGTTGCGGACCGGCGGTTTGACAGGAGGAAGCTCATCTCGCCCATGAACATGTCATCTGGTGTCAGGGCTGAAACCAGCTTGCCCTTTGAGTAGATGTACAGGGATCCTGAAACGATGTAGTACAGGTAGTCAGATTCCTCGCCCTCGGAACAGATATACTGTCCATCGTCGAACATCAGTTCCTGTGACTGGTCGAAGATGGCCGGGATGGCGTTGGATTCATTGCGCTGGTGGGGCATCTCGAAGCTGACTTCGTTGCCCTTGTCGTTGTAACGCAGTTCGCTGACATAAAGGCCAGCCATCTTCATGCCCATGCCGTGCAGAAGGGGACCGTCCTTCTTGGTGGCCATCCGGGCCTTCCAGTCAAAGCCGTCGCCCTCGTCGCGGATCACGAAGCGGCTTGAATACGGACTGATGGTATAGGTGAAGTACACCTTGCAGGCGCGTATGGCTGGATCCTGGTTTTTGGTACGGATAAGGTCCATTATGTCGCCGTTCTGTTCCAGCCAGTGCGACTTCTCGTCGTAGTTTATCTTGCAGTTGCCATGCTCTATCGCGTTGATCAGCAACTCCAGCAGGGCTACATGCAGTTTTTCCTTGCCCTCCCGGTTGATGAGGTTGGCATTGAACAGGTAGTTGGTTACCAGGTTCGAATAGGTCGTGATGTCCAGCGGATCGTTGTCGATGACGAAAGAGGCTGAAATCTTCTTGAGAAGATGCTGCTGGATACCGCGCTGGAACAGGATCTGCTTGTTCTGGCCAAGGATTTTGAGCAGACGGTCGAAACCGTGTTCAACCTCTTTCTTGCGCATGACCGCGATTATGTTCTGGTCATGCATTGCATCAAGCAAGTCCTTCTCTTCAAGGTCATCGTGTATGGCGACTACTCCGCCATAATGGAGCCAGGGATCCTGCCGGATCTCATCCAGTATGCCCGCCGCATCTATGGCAGGATCGGAGAAATAGATGATTTTTATCTCCGGCAGCTCATATTTCAGGAATTCAATGACCTCGTTCCTGTCCGTAAAGAACACCGGAATGAACTCCGTCCCGAAATCTTCACACTGCACCCGAATGAATTCGTTGAGCCTGTCGTCCCCTGAGAGGACCGGTATTTTTCTCATATTCGCAAACCATCCTTGCTGCCGGCAGTTCGGAAACCCCTGCCGCCCATGCGGAAAATGAGGCTCCCCCATAGGTATGATCGGCAAACCAGCCCATCCGATTGACTTTTTTCCCCGATTGTGGATAATCAACCCTTGCCCCCGGGCCCTTAGCTCAGTTGGTTAGAGCTGCGGACTCATAATCCGTAGGTCGCTGGTTCAAGTCCAGCAGGGCCCAAAAAACCCCGATTCGCCTTCAGGCGGGTCGGGGTTTTTAAATGAGGGCCCTGCTGGACTTGAACCATTCGCCACGAATCGATGAGTGGCAGACACGCGCCGAGCAAAGCGAGGATGAGCGGCCATGGATGGCCGCGTAAGCGTGCGGAGGCGGGCTGAAGGGCGAGTGCAGGAAGTACGAACCCGGAAGCCAAGTCCAGGAGCCCCGCCTGCGGGGCTCTCGTATGATCTGGTCCTGCTGGTATTGTGCCGCAGCCCGCCGACGGCGGGTACGAGAATCGATACCTTGTAGCACCATCCTGGAACTGGAAGGCGCTCTGGGTGAACTGAAAGGCCATATATACCGTTCCAGGGGAATAAGTCGAGGATTCGTCGGCCCGTTTCACACGTGAAAGAATGCAAAATTCCCAAAGATCAATGTTGTATTCTGTCAATATTGTTGTATAATACGCAACATAATGGCTGAAATACGACAACTTGCCTCCCTTGGCCCTGAACTGGATTTCCTCTCCTTGGCAAACATTGCCGGCGAGGGCGGCGACCTTCGAGGACGGGTAAGCCGGTGGATGCGCTCAGGCGAGTTGCAGGGGGTAGTAAAGGGTATCTATGTAACCGCGCCTGAGCTACGGAAGCGTCCCTTGAGCCTTGAAATCCTTGCCAACAAGATCTATGGCCCCTCGTACGTTTCATTCGAGTATGTGTTGTCCCGGGCCGGACTGATACCCGAAGCGGTCAGGACCCTCACCTCTGCCACGCCAAAACGGAACCGCGACTTTGATACACCCCTTGGGCGTTTCAGCTATCGCCACCTTCCTCCTGCTGTCTATTCCTTCGGTTGGACGCGCAGGGAGCATAGCGATGGCTCCGGCTGGCTCGAGGCACTACCGGAGAAGGCCCTTCTGGACTGGCTCTACCGCTCGGGCTCTTTTCGATCGGTAAAAGCCCTGGAGGAGCGGCTTTTCGAGGACTTTCGCCTCGACCCGGATCTCTTCCGTGGACTTGATTGGCAGCGTCTAATGGAATACACCTCGAGGATGCCTGGCTCGACCTTCCGGATTCACTTGATGAAACTTCTGAGGAGGCTTTATGCATGATGCAATCCTCGCGATGATCCAGAAGCGGCACCCGGAAGACCAGGCCGACTGGGACCGCGCCTTACGGGAAGTGCTTCAGGAGGCCGCCCTTGCCGGCCTCTGGCGTACGGGCTTCTTCAGCCGCGCGGCTTTCTACGGTGGCACGGCACTTCGCCTCTTTCATGGGCTGGACCGATTCTCCGAGGATCTGGATTTCAGCCTCCTTGAACCCGATCCGGAATGGAAGCTGGCCGAGCGCCTCGATGGCCTTCGCGCCGAGATCGAGGCTTTTGGCTTTTCGGTAAGTATCGACACCAAACATGAAGGTAAGATCGACTCAACCTTCATCAAAGCCAATACGAAGATTCATTTTATTCGCATCGAAGCCCCTGGGCCGGTTACCGGTTCGACAGCGTCGAACCGTCTCGTCAAGGTGAAGCTCGAGACAGATACCGATCCACCTGCTGGAATACAAACCGAGATAAAGACCCTCCTTGAGCCCTTTCCCGTGACGGTTCGAGTAGTTACGCCGCCCTGTCTCTTTGCCGGCAAGCTCCACGCCTGTCTGTGCCGTTCCTGGAAGACCCGGGTAAAAGGTCGTGACTGGTACGACCTGCTCTTTTTCGTATCCCATGGTGTGACGCCTGACCTGTTGC
>MIBM01000211.1 GCA_001830645.1 Spirochaetes bacterium RIFOXYC1_FULL_54_7 | reverse complement strand
TCGCCGCCGGAAACATGTTTCCAGTTTTCAATACAATTCCCTTGGCCAATGGAATAAAAGTAGCACAAGCTTTCCCTTTGCGCAACGAACTTCCGACAGACAGTAACAAGTATTCCATAATTCTACGGTATAGACACTATTGTTTCTACATATAGCATGTATTCTTGCGTGCCCACTCCAGCGGACACTTTACATATCTGCAAAGCCAATTATACTGTCCCCCATGAAACCGATCATAGGCATAAGCGCGGCCCTCTACCGGAACGAGGGTGACAACTACTCGAGGCTCAATGACACCTATACCCGCTCGATACGGGATGCAGGCGCAGTGCCCCTTATCCTGCCCTATGATACAGTCCCGGACGACGTGGAGAGCTGCATGGATGTCCTTGACGGCATATTGTTATCCGGTGGTGGTGATCTGGATCCTAAGCACTTCGGGGAAGATCCCCATCCCGCATTGAAGCGGATTTCTGCTGCCTATGATGCCAGTGAACTGGCCCTGTTCAAAGCAGCGGCTGCAAGGTCTCTGCCTGTTTTCGGTATATGCAGAGGTTGCCAGCTGATCAATGTGGCCCTGGGAGGAAGCCTCTTCCAGGACATCCCGGCCCAGCTACCGACCGCCATGGGGCACTCACCGAACGGCACCGCAATGAGCGAGGCCTACCATCGGGTAGAGATCGTCGCTGGCCATTCAATCATGGCCCACTGTTTCGGTCCCGGCCCGGTCTACACCAATTCCTTCCATCACCAGGCGGTGAAGGATCTGGGGACCGGGCTCAGGATAAGTGCCCGGACAGCCGACGGGATAATAGAGGCCTTCGAGGGCACCGATAGTTCATGGTTCCTGCATGCCGTACAGTTCCACCCCGAGACCATGGGCAACTCGAATCCGCCCCACAGCGAAGGCTTCCGGAAACTGTTTGAATGCTTCGTGGAGGCTGCCGCAGCCAACTAGGCTGTAGCCGACTCGGTGATCGTAAGGGTACCTGCATCGGCATCCAGGACTGCCTCCACCCCGAGAGGCAGACTAAGGGTAGGCAGGCAATGGCCGGCCGGAAAATCCATAAGCACCGGCTTGCCAGCCGGGGCAATGATATCGGTAAAAACCTGGAGCAGGGTCAGGGATCGCTGGGGATCCTCGGGCTCGCAGTGGGTCCAGGAGCCAAGAACCACCCCCTCGCAGCGCTCGAAGACTCCCGCCAGCTTCAGCTGGGTAAGCATGCGGTCTACCCGGTAGGGCTCCTCGTTGACATCTTCCAGGAACAGAATCTTGCCTTCTGGTTCGAGGGCATAGGGCGTACCGGTCAGGGCAGCCACCAGGGAAAGGTTGCCGCCCATGAGCACACCCGTGGTCCGCCCCGTGACCAGTGCCCTGGGACCCACCGGCTCATCTACCATAGCCTGTCCAGCCAAAGTCAAGGAAGCCTCGGCTGCGGGTCTGGCTGATTTAGCCGGTGGATAATGTAGTTCACCCAGGGCCTGGTCGCCTGTCAGGCAGGCCAGCCAGGCTTCCCTGGAGAAGCTGTCCACGCTACCCGCCAAGCTGCTGGCCATTAGTCCATGGAAGGTGGGAAAGCCTGCGTAGCGTGCGAAGGCCAGGTGGATGGCTGTTATATCACTATACCC
>MIBM01000210.1:5565-8275 GCA_001830645.1 Spirochaetes bacterium RIFOXYC1_FULL_54_7 | reverse complement strand
TTCTCGGTGCTATCCTGCTAGAGGCGGCAACCCACACCAATACCTCAGGAGTCTTCAAGGCCTATCACCGGGGTTTTGGTGGTCATGGTTCGGATGCCCTGCACCGGATACTGGCCAGGATGGAGCTGGAAGCACCGCTGTTGGTGAATGCTCCACCAGCCATGGTCCACCGGGAGGATGCTGCATCATTCTGCCTCCGGTACAGCGCGGATCTTGCCTACATTGACCCGCCGTACAACCAGCATCAATATGGTTCAAATTATCATGTCCTGAATACCATTGTCCGGTGGGATGGGCAGCCGGTGCCTTTGGACCGAGGCCCAGACGGGCGCCTGCTAAGGAAAGCCGGCATCCCCGGGGCTGCAGCCCTTACCAAGTCACCGTATTGTTCCAGAAAAGGGGCTGCTACAGCTTTGGCTGAATTGTTCAACGCCTTGGATTGCGCGGCTATGGTGGTGAGCTGGAATGGCAACGCCCATCTTTCGGCAAGCGAACTGGCTGAACTGCTGTCGGCCAGGGGTGAACTCCAGATAAAACATCTGGATCATGCAAGCTACCGCGGAGGTAGACAGAGCGCTTCGAAGATGAACAGGAGCAGCGAATATCTTTTTATTGTTAATTGCAGGAAATCTTCCATTTTCTCCGGGCGGGCTCTGGCGCGTCTGGCTATGGATCAGGATCTGGAACGGGCAATGGGGGCTTCCTATCATCCATCCAGGTTGCGCATGAACTTCAGGATCACGGAGAGTGGACTGCTTCTAAACCTGTCTGGCGAGTCCGTACCGAAGATACTTTCAGCACCAGCGGTGACGCTCCTGCCTATGCGTTATCTGAGAAAACTGGAACCGGCTGCCAGGACCGTTCTGGGATCCCTAAAGGAGAATGACCTGAGGGCACTCTTGAAGCGGCTTGAGGCTTGTGCCTGCTCTGACGTGGTTGATGAACTCGCCGTTCTAGCTGATGCCGCCATCGGGAGCACGACCGGTAGTCCGGTTGGCAGTTTGTCTGCAAGACGGGAGGCTCCTCGTCTCATACGCAAGTTGGCCCACCGTAAATACCTGGATGATTTCAGGACAGCCCTGCTGGGCTTCCGGGTTATTGCCGATGCAATGAACGACCGGAATTTAAGTGATGCACTGGATGAACTGGAAAAAATAGCCATTGCCAGATTCTCGTATGATCCACATGATTTGGATTCCAGAAAGGAAACCAGTGCATGATCAGATTCTTCTTTCCGCAGAACGTGAAAATTGGTTTACCTATATTCTATCGCTGTACATAAGTATTGAGAAATGCCAGGTTCTGCGCATTGCATCGGAAGATGACCAACAAGCAGGTAATAATATCCGCAAGGAACTTGCGGTCCTCAGGCCTGATGTCTCGGGCCTTGCTTTGGACAATATTTCGAAAATATCACGTTTATCCTGCGGGCTTGAGGGTCAGATGGAGTAAGCAAGGAGTTCTCCGCCATCGAAGGAGTCTTGAACAGGATTTGTTGGATTGGGGAGTGCAACATAACAGGTTTCAATCATTGAAAAAGATCTTGAAGCCATCCAAGCTTGGACTATTCGCCGGTAGGGTCGGGATTGGAGTTGGGCACCGGATTTGGTTTGGAGTTAGGCACCGGAATGGAATGGGAGGCAGGATTTGAACTGGATGCCTGGCCTGTCTTACTCTGCCGGCCTCGCCTGCGTTTGCCGGTATCCAGGTTCTGGCGTTCGGTTCCTTTGGTGGATTGGTTCGTTTCGGGTTTGATGAGGTCCGGTTGCAGTCTAAACTGGTCGGACTGCTGCCTTGGCTGTCCACCCTGCTTCCTGGATGAACCCCTGGGCCGCGGCGGGCGTGGCGAACGGCTTTCGCTGTTAGTGCTGCTGTTGGGACTGGTATTGGTACCGTTGTTGGCGTTGTTGTTGGTACCGCTGTTGGTCGGAAGGTTCGCAGCCGGCCTGGGGCCGGATTGTGATGTTCCCTGGGGGCCGCCTTGCATTATCTGCTGGTTTTGTTGAACCTGCGGGGCTTGGTGGCCTTGCTGGTATGGCCTGCCCGGATCCCTCCGTGACTGGTCTCCCCGTGACTGGTCTCCCCGGCCTCTGACTTGCGGCATTGGACGGCCTGACTTTGGGGGTGCATAACTTGGCCGGTCCATTTGCATTGGACGGCCACGGTTGCGCCCCGGTTCCGGCTTCCTTACCGCTTCCAGTCGTACATTCTTCCGGGATGATTCTTCTTCCTCTGCGAGGGCAAAGAAGTTTTCAGGTTCTATGTCATGGACTGAACCGGATTCAAGTATCTTGCACATGAAGGTAAAGCCATAACGGACAGCGATGCGGGAAGCCCGCTTGAGTTCTACCAGGTCTGCAAGGCAGACAGAAACACCATGCTTGCCGGCCCTGCCAGTTCGACCTGCCCTGTGCACATAGATGGAAGGCTCTTCAGGCAGATCAAAGCTTATCACATGGCTGATATCCGGGACATCCAGGCCACGGGCTCCCAGGTCTGTGGTGATTAGCCAGCGGACCTTGCCGGAAGCGAAGTCGGCTACCGCAGTGCGGCGTTCGTCTCCATTCTTGTCCGATTTAAGGACTTCGGCTTCAAATCCCAGGTATTCAAGTTTCTTGGCTATGGTGAAGATGGATGCATTGGTTGACGCGAACAGGAGGCAACGTTCCGGTTTGACTGACGCCTCGAACCTGCGTAGATAGTCGAGCTT
>MIBM01000210.1:641-5516 GCA_001830645.1 Spirochaetes bacterium RIFOXYC1_FULL_54_7 | reverse complement strand
GCTTCAGCGGAATCCAGTGCAACTTTTACCGGTGATCTGAACCAGCGTGATGCCCGCTCGGCTGTCCGTTCAGGTATGGTTGCGGACACCAGCACCCTTGTGCATCCTTCGGGGAGGGCACTAAGCAGTTCTCCGGTAAGATCTATGGCTTCGTTCTCGAATAGCCTGTCAGCTTCGTCCAGAATGGCCCAGGTACAGGTATCAAGGTTCATCTTGCCCGATAAGGCGAGGTCGCGCATCCGGCCGGCGGAGCCTATGACAATCTGTGGTTTTATGGAAAGACGTTCAAGCTGACGATGTAGCGGGATGGATCCTATGGCCTGAACTACCTTGAAGGGTAGGCCGCTGGCCTCGACGAGTCTTTCCGTTTCACGGAAGAGCTGGGCGCTCAGGTCGTGGGTAGGAGCTACAATGATGGCCTGGATGGTTGCCACCGCGGGATCCATTGTTGAGAGCATGGGACCCAGAAAGGCGAAGGTCTTGCCCGATCCGGTGGCCGAGCTGATATGGGCATCCTTGCGATCCATGAGAACCGGAATGGCCAGGGACTGTATCTCGGTAGGCCCTTCAAACCCGTATGACGCGAAGGCAACGGCTACCTCGTCACGAAGGCCGAGAATCTTGAACTCTTGCATATTCCCAGAATCGCATGAAATCCCTTGGGTATACAAGTACTGCCTCCGTTTTGACGTGCATCAGTCGTACGGACCTGTATCAGTCGTACGGATTCGATTCGTCCCTGATCCGGGCGAAGCGTGGTTTGATGACATCGTAAATGATGCGCACCCGTTCGTCGTAGGGTATGAAAGCACTCTTCATCGCATTGATGGACAGGCGTTCAAAGTCCCGCAGGCCAAGGCCGTAGTGTTCGGCGGCCAGTCCGTATTCCTTGGTCAGGCTGGTATCGCTCATCAGTCGGTTGTCCGTACATAGGCAAACCCTGAAATCATTGCGGTACAGCACATGGAAGGGGTGGCTGGCAAAATCAGAAGCTGCCCCGGTCTGGATATTGGATGAAAGGCAACATTCAAGGGGGATCCGACGGTCTTTCACATAGGCTGCCAGGCTACCCATTTTTTCTATCCTGGCACCATGTATAACCATGTCTTCCACCAGCCTGGTCCCGTGACCAATGCGGTGGGCACCACAGACCTGCAGGGCCTGCCAGATGGATTCAGGCCCGAAAGCCTCTCCCGCGTGTATGGTTATATTGAAATTCTTGTTCCTGATGTACTGGAAGGCATCCTGGTGGCGCTTGGGTGGATGCCCGCTTTCGTCACCAGCCAGATCAAAGCCAACCACGCCTTGATTTCTGAATGCCACTGCCAATTCGGCGGCCTCCAAAGACAGTTCAGGCGCCATGTTTCTCATGGCACACAGGATAAGGCCATAAGCGGTTCCTGTAGCCTGCTTGCCTGCCTCAAGACCACGGAGGGCTGCCTCTACTATGGTTTCCAGGTCAAGTCCTTCCCGTACAAGCAGTATGGGGGCAAAGCGGAGTTCGGCGTATACCACACCCTCGGCTGAAAGGTCTTCAATGGTTTCGAGGGCTATGCGTTCTATGGCTTCCTTGGTGCGCATGACGCCGCAGGTGTATTCAAAGCCTTCAAGGTACAGGGCAAGATTCTTGCGGCCCGCACCACGATGCAGCCAGGAAGCAAGGGAGTCAGGATCCTTGGCCGGTAATTCAAGGCTGAACTCCTTGGCAAGTTCGACTATTGTAGCTGGACGCAGACTACCATCAAGATGGTCGTGCAACTCGACTTTGGGTATGCGGGTGAGCATTTCGATAGTGATCATGGGTAAAGTATACGCCGACATGACTGGATTTGTCAGCCATGATTGCCTCTGGCAGAGGTTTTCCCGTATAGTGCATGAATATGAACCTTGAAGCATTCATTCTCGGGTGCGGGGGTATGATGCCCCTGCCTCATAGGCATCTAACCAGCATGCTCCTGCGGCGGGAGGGAGACCTCTTCCTCTTCGATGCCGGAGAGGGCACCCAGGTCTCACTCAGGCGGCTCAACCTCCGATGGAAGAAGATCAGTGCGATTTTTATCTCCCATACCCATGCCGATCATGTAACTGGTCTGCCCGGGCTCCTCATGTTGTCCAGTCAGGTTGACCGCGATGAGCCCCTGTATATTTATGGGCCGCCCCGTATTGCCGAGTATGTGGAGACCAGCCGGCGGGTTCTGGACATGTACATCAACTACGAGATAGTAGTACGGGAAATTGAGTCTCCGGGTATCTGTCACCAGGGAGACGGCTTTGCCATCAGGGCCTTCCCGCTCAGGCATACCAAGACCTGCTACGGGTATACCTTGGAGGAGGAGCCGAGGCCAGGAGCCTTCCATCCTGAACACGCCAAGGAACTCGGTGTACCCCGGGGACCTTTGTGGTCACGTCTTCAGGCGGGTGAACCGGTCCGGACGCCTGAAGGACGAACCGTCCAGCCGGATGAGGTGCTTGGCGGGGCAAGGAAGAGCCGCAAGGTCAGTTATGTGACCGATTCCCTCTACTTCCCCGAGCTTGCTCCGGAGGTAAGCGGTTCCGATCTTTTTGTGTGCGAGGGTATGTTCGAGCAGGCCCTTCTGGCCAGCGCAGTGGAGAAGAAGCACATGACCGCCGAACAGGCTGCCATGCTGGCGAGGGCTGCGGGAGCCATAAAGAAGCTTGCGCTTATCCATTACAGCCCCAGGTATAACGAGCATGACCTGAAGCTTCTTCTGGACGAGGCCAGGGCCATTTTCCCTGATACGGTGCTATCCAAGGATCGGATGCACTTTCCTTTGGAGTACGAGGATTGATATCTTCTTCTTGAATTTTTTTTAAAGGTGGACAAAGGACCCTGCCGGTATCCCGGCGCTTTGCTGGCTGCGGCCGGGTCTTGTCCCGGGAGAGTGAAACAATGATACAGGTAGAAGGCCTCAGGAAGTGTTATCGGGATTTCGAGGCGGTTCGGGGTGTCAGCTTCTCGGTTGGCAAGGGCAGGGTAGTAGGCCTGCTCGGACCGAACGGTGCTGGTAAAACCAGCATCATGAAGGTTCTGACCGGCTTTCATCGACCCAGCGAAGGCACCGCCGTACTCAACGGCCTGAATGTGGATGATGATCCGGTTGGGGTAAAGTCGGCTGTTGGCTACCTGCCCGAAGGTGTGCCGCTGTATACCGAGATGACCATCGGTGAGTACCTGGCCTTTGTGTCCGAAGCCAGAGGTTTGCCGGTCCAGGCCAGAAAGGCTGCCGTCGCCAAGGCCATGGAAGCCTGTGGCATAGCCGGCATGTCGGATATCCTGATAGAGCACCTGTCAAAGGGCTACCGCCAGCGCGTCGGCCTAGCACAGGCCATAGTCCACGAGCCACCCATACTGATCCTGGATGAGCCTACCACCGGACTTGATCCAAACCAGATACTTGAAATCCGTTCCCTGATCCGTTCCCTGGGAGCGGAAAAGACAGTGATCCTCTCTACCCACATCCTGCAGGAAGTCGAAGCCCTCTGCTCGGAGGTGCTGATACTTCATGAGGGGCGTATCGTTGCCCAGGGCAGTACTGCTGAAATAGCCAAGGGCATGAAGGGTGAGGAACGGCTGAGTTGTACCATCCATTCCGCAAGTGCCATGGCCTTGGGAGCCCTGGAACGCGCCCGAAGTTTCAGGATCCAGTCGCTTTCGCCTGTTGCAACTGCTGTTGCAAGCGGAACCAGGGTTCGTCTGGCGTTGCGAGCCGATAGTGGTGAAGGCGATATGGCAGCCGAGGAACTGTTTGACTGGGCCGTGGCCAATGGGGCCAAGTTGCTGGAGCTCAAACGGGAAAGTCTGTCCCTTGAAGAAATATTCGTCAAACTGACCACCGAGGAGACCAAAGCATGAAAGGCGCACTGACAATTGCGGCCAGGGAAACCAAGGCCTACTTCAATTCACCTGTGGCCTACATTTTCATCCTGGCCTTCCTGCTTTCAGCTGGAGTACTCTTTTTCTTTGTAGAAGGTTTTTTTGCAGCCGGTAGGGCCAGCATGAGACCATATTTCGGACTCATGCCCATAATCTTGTCCATACTTGTACCCGCCCTTACCATGAGGCTGTGGGCAGAAGAAAAACGTCAGGGAACCAGCGAGCTGTTGCTTACCATGCCCTTCAGGGATGCGGATCTAGTTCTTGGTAAATTCCTGGCATCCATGGCTGTTGTCGGGCTGGCTGTGGTTCTGTCGGTACCGGTGGCTCTCATGGTCTCCAGGTTCGGATCCTTTGATCCCGGACCGATCTTTACGGAGTACCTCGGCGTACTGTTGCTTGCCTGTGCCAGTACGGCACTGGGTCAGATGGTGTCCAGTGCCAGCCGAAACCAGATGAGTGCCTTCATGGCCACTGCATTCATACTGGTGGCCATCAACCTGTCATCCATGATGACCACCTGGGTGGAATTACCCCCGCTTGCAGCCCGGGTTGTCAACTGGATAAGCCTCAGTTACCACTTCATTTCTTTTTCACGGGGGATCCTTGATACCAGGGACCTGGTCTATTTCATGCTGTTTACCGCCCTGTTCCTGTATATGACAGCCAGGAACCTGGCTGCCGGAAGGTGGAGGTGATGTCATGAAGGACCTACGCAGAAAACGCGAGGCTATACTACAGGCCTTGACCCTGGGCGCCCTGCTTCTTGCAGGAATTGCCTCTGTCATCTTCTATGCCCGCTTTGATCTTACTACCACCAAGGCCTTTACCCTCTCGGAGACCACAAAAAAACTGCATCTGGAGTTGCCTGAAACACTGAGGGTTACCTACTTCGTATCAGGCAACCTGGCCGAACGCCATCCCGGACCGGTGGCAATCGAAGATCTGTTGCGCGAGATCGAGTCCCGTTCCCGGGGCAA
>MIBM01000210.1:170-521 GCA_001830645.1 Spirochaetes bacterium RIFOXYC1_FULL_54_7 | reverse complement strand
CGACAAGACTGTGGGGGTCGATTACCGAACCCTGGCGGCTGCGGTTCAGCGTTCGGGCTATGAGATCAGGGAGGTACAGCGCGGCAGCCCGGTTGACCCCGACATTACCTTGTTGTTTGTGCTGGGCAATGCAGCCATGGACCGCTATGATGCCTGGTTCGTAGACCAGTACCTCATGGCAGGCGGAAGGGTCTTCTTTGCCGTAAAAGGTGTGGATATAAATCCGGAGTCTGGACTACAGGCTACTACGGTTCCGGAAGGTGGAATGCTTGGTGTGCTGTCGGCCTATGGCATAGAACTTGGCCGGGAACTGGTGCTGGACCAGGCCAATCTGACTGTTCCTTTCCAGAG
>MIBM01000210.1:0-116 GCA_001830645.1 Spirochaetes bacterium RIFOXYC1_FULL_54_7 | reverse complement strand
AGTACTCGATCCTCGCAATGCCAATCACGATCATCCCATGACGGCTAAACTGGCAGGTCTTGACCTGTACTGGCCAAGCCCCATCCGGCTAAAACCGGTGCAGGGTGTAGTGTATG
>MIBM01000209.1:6911-7880 GCA_001830645.1 Spirochaetes bacterium RIFOXYC1_FULL_54_7 | reverse complement strand
GAACACATCGCCAGAGTCGGCCGCATAATGGGAAACAAGATCGAGAGGCTCCCTGGTTCCGGGTACCTGCCCGTAGAGGGCATAAACCATGGCGTCGAACAGGGTGGTCTTGCCTGAACCCGTAGGACCACAAACCAGGAACACCTCGCCCAGGCGGCCGAAGTCTATATCCACGGGGTCGACATAGGGCCCGACGCATGACAGGGCCAGCCTAACGGGCTTCATCGGTGGCCTCCCTGTACAGCTGGGTGAAAAGCTCCATCAGCGCCTCATCCGGCGGACAACCCCGCAGTTCCTGGTGGAAGGCGACGAAATCATCCTCAGCCAGGGTTCCATCCTGACCATCACCCTGGGTGGCATCCAGGTCCTGTCCACTTCCAGACACCATCTCGAAGGCCGCCTGTTTGAGAGACAGCAGGAAGGGGAAGCGCTCCCGCAAGGGACCCATGGGATTGAGGACCGCATCGGCATCATCCAGGATGGCCTCGATGTAATCACCTTCATATTCCTGCCAAAGCGGATCCTGCAGAACCTGGTCGTAGCTGCCGCTGATGCGGACCATGCGCCGCAAGGGCCTCACAAGCCTGAACTCCGCTGCAAACGAGCCTAGGCGCACATCAACCACCAGGAAGCCCCGGTCAACCCGACCCTCGCTGAAGGCATAGGCTATCGGCGACCCTGCATACATCCCCTTGTCCCCCGCGCTCTGGCAGCGGTGAAGGTGACCCAGCGCTACATAGTCGAAGGCGTTGAACAGTGCAGGATCCACCAACTCCGCGGAGCCCAGGAAGACCCGTTCGGACTCTCCCGCCGACCCCCCGGTCGCAAAGGCATGGCAGACCAGGATGTCGGTAACTGCCCGGGCAGGTGGACTCTTCAGGCCTCCAGGTATAGAAACCATAGCCCTCTGTATCATCGAGATGGCCGCCGCAAACAGATCGGCCTGGGAGCGAAGCAGCAATGGTTCGA
>MIBM01000209.1:5012-6867 GCA_001830645.1 Spirochaetes bacterium RIFOXYC1_FULL_54_7 | reverse complement strand
AGCCCGACCCCAAACTGAACCAGGCTCTCTGATGGGGGTATTTCCGGGCGCTGCACCACGGGTAACTGTGCCCCGGATGGCTGCGCTTCTGATAGCTTTTCCCCTGGCGAATGGTCTCCGGAGATCCCCATTGCTTCAGGCAGCATCTCCGGCGTCAAGGCTCCGGGACTCAGGAATGGCAACAACCACAGCCGGACAAGTTCGCCATCACGCTGTATTGTTACCGGAATCACGGCATCCTTGGCGTCAGCCCGGATATGTACACCCGACAGTCCAAGGATACCGGATGCAAAAGCCAGGCGGGCGGCTGAGTCGTGGTTGCCCGGGATGACGGCAATTACCAGATCGGGGTCGATGGCCTTGAGCTCCGCCAGGAAATCGCCGAAGAGGCGCACGGCCTCGGGAGGCGGCACGGCGCGGTCAAACACATCGCCGGCTATGATCACGGCCACCGGGCTCTCTGCCCGCACTGCCGCTGTGACCTGATCCAGGATATGCCGTTGGTCGGGGAGGAGGCTGTGCTCGTACACGCTTTTGCCCAGGTGAAGGTCCGCAAGGTGGAAGAATTTCATATACCGCCGATCCTATACCCACCAGTGCAGACCGTCAACGCGGCTGGTTTGGCCTTGCGGACTCAAGCCGGGCTGTCGTACTCTGTAGCTGGGTCCACACGGGCCCGACAAAAGGAGATCAGATGAACGACGAATTGCATGGCTATTTTTTCGAGGAGATCCAACCAGGAATGAGCGCCTCCTTTGCCAAGACCGTCACCGAAGCGGATGTCATGGCCTTTGCGGGGGTTTCAGGAGACTTCAATCCCGTCCACATCAACGAGGAGTTTGCCAGCCAGACCATGTTCAAGGGCCGGATAGCCCATGGCATGCTGTCTGTGGGCTTCATCTCCACCGTACTGGGCATGAAACTGCCTGGGCCAGGTTGCATCTATGTGAATCAGAACCTCAAGTTCAAGGCACCGGTGCGTATAGGCGACACCGTAACCGCCAGGGTAGAGGTCCTGTCCACGGTTCCCGAGAAGAAGTTCGTAGTGCTGAAAACCAGCTGCACCGTGGCAGGCAAGACCGTGATAGATGGCGAAGCCACACTCATGGTGCCATCAAAGAGCTGAACCGCAGAAAAGCACATGACCAGCTTGGTGATTATTCTACAAGACAGAAAAGGAGACTACAAATGGCAGGATCATTGATACGCATGCGCATGAGCGCCCACGACGCACACTACGGCGGCAACCTGGTGGACGGGGCCAAGATGCTGCAGCTCTTCGGGGATGTGGCGACCGAGCTCTTGATACGCCACGACGGCGATGAGGGCTTGTTCGCTGGGTACGAGCAGGTGGAGTTCCTGGCTCCGGTCTATGCCGGGGACTACATAGAAGCCAGCGGTGAGATAACCAAGGTGGGCAATTCGTCACGCAAGATGGTATTTGAAGCCCGCAAGGTCATTGTGCCCCGGACGGACATAAATGAATCGGCCGCGGATGTGCTGGCTGAACCTGTGGTGGTCTGCCGTGCGGTGGGTACCTGTGTGGTCCCCAAGGAAAAGCAGCGTGAAGTGTCACGATGATTAGGGGTAACCCGACGATACGGCTACCACTGGTACCATAGCAGGCTTGGCTGTCAGGCCAGGGTGCCATTTTGAGACCTTCCCTAATCTTGGAGACACTACAGGAGGGACGCCCCATGGGCAAGAAAAAGGTTCTCTTGCCCATGGCAGCCGCCTGCCTTGCCCTGCTGGCTGCATGCACCGCGGCTCCCGGACTTCGCCCGGCGGACCCAGTACCGTTTCTGCCCGCAGGCGACGCTTACCACGAATCGGCACCATCCCAGGTACGTGATGC
>MIBM01000209.1:3666-4979 GCA_001830645.1 Spirochaetes bacterium RIFOXYC1_FULL_54_7 | reverse complement strand
GGATACCCTGGTTGTAAAAGGAGTCACCTACCCTGCGGACTGTACCGGCGTTGTACGGGCCGCCTATGCCTTTGCAGACATAGACCTTGCCTCCCACTTCGGACGCTACGAGGGCAACGGGGTCCGACGGATCTACCTGACTTTGCATGAGCAGGGTCTACTGTATGCCACCTCGTACCCGGCTCCAGGGGATATAATCTTCTGGGACAATACCTGGGATGCGGATGGCAACAAGCAAGCCGACGACGAACTGACCCATATCGTAATGGTTGTAACCATGGAACCTGATGGCTCCATCTCGTACCTGCACTACCATTACCGCCTGGGACCCACGGTGGAAGCCATGAACCTCCTGCAACCGGACATCGACATTGGCAAGGATGGCAGGCAGATCAACGCCGCCTTGCGCATGCGCGGCTCCCCGCTGGGTCCGGGCAGCAATGCGGCCCAGCTCTTCAGGGCTTTTGGCAAGGGTTATGAACTGGGTCGATGACCGGATGACCAGGGCATTATTTGCTTCCCGCCCTCCGGTTCACCATGCTTCCCGCTATCTAGTTCGCGGTGCCTCAGGCTCACCGGCATGCCTATTCCCGCGAGTGCTGCAGCAAGGGCTTCAGCTACAGCCACCGATCGATGCCTCCCACCGGTACAGCCAATACGGACCTTCAGACTGCTCCTGCCCTGGGCTGCGTACGATGGCACCATGGCTCCGACCAGGGACACAAGGGCTTGTACAGTACCTATGGCACCCTCATGACCCAGCACATAATCAGCGCAGGGTGCATCCATGCCTGTCAGTGGCCTGAGGGCGGCCACATAATACGGATTCGGTATGAAGCGCACGTCCAGCACGACATCTCCCTGGGGAGCCCCGTACTTGAATCCGAAGGTCTGGATGTCCACCATTGTCTCGGCCCGATGGGTCTTGCCTTCCACCAAAGCGATGATACGGTCCCGTTCCTCCAGCGGAGAAGCGTAAGAACTGTCCAGAACCAGATCGGCCAGGGCACGCACTCCGGCCATGGCTTCCCTCATGGCCTGCAGTTCCTGGTCATCCCAGAGTATATCAGCATCTTCAGCGGCAGCCCGCCGTTCACGCAGGGCGCCGTCCCCGGCTTCCATGAAGACCAGCTTGCAGGAGCAGCCTGTCTTTCTGATACCATCCATCATGTCCATGACTGCCGATGGTCCCCTGGATCCATCGGTATCCAGACCGATGGCCATCCTGCGCGGTTTGTCACCTTTGGTGTCACCTTTGGTGCCACCTTTGGTGCCGCCTTCCTTGCCACCCTCCTTGCCATGGGCTAGATATT
>MIBM01000209.1:2492-3631 GCA_001830645.1 Spirochaetes bacterium RIFOXYC1_FULL_54_7 | reverse complement strand
GTATAACCTGCCAGTTCCAGCCGCTGGAGCACCAGGCTGCGCCCGGAGTAGCGGTAACCGGCAAGCAAGACTGCCTGGGTCTCAGTCCTCTCGGGAGTTTCAGTATTTTCAGGAGTTCCCATTAAAATTTCCTTTTCCTTTTATAGTCCCACCCCGGTACAGAGGTAGGCGCATCGTGAACCTGCTTCCCCTGCCCGGTTCGCTCTGTACCTCGATGGAGCCATCAAACATCGATACAATATCCTTTACCAAGGCAAGTCCAAGGCCACTGCCTCCGCTTCCTGACCCTCTGGCCTTCTCTACCCTATAAAAACGCTCGAATATCCTGTCCTGTTCTCCAGGTGCTATGCCGATTCCCGTATCGTCCACACAGATGACCACAAAACCGCTATCAACGCCGGCACCGAAGTGGATGCTTCCGCCTTCCGGGGTATACTTGATTGCGTTCTCTACAAGGTTCTTGGCCGCAAGGTAAAACCAGTTCTCATTGCCTCTGAGCGATGCCATGCCAAGCCCCAGTTCTGTCAGGAAGGACTGACCCTTCTTGGCAGCCAGGCTGCCCATTGCTGCAGCCAGGCCCTCAAGCACCCATCCGGGTTCAAAGACTGCCGTTGCCCGCAGGGGCAGTTCGTTTTCTATCTCGGACAAGGTAAGCAATTCCGACACCAGCCGCTTGAGCCGCTCCGTCTCAAGATCCATGATCTCGAAGGCACGGTTCCTGTCCTCCTCCGGCATGGGTCTTCCCATCCTGAACATCTCCACAAACCCCGCTATCAGGGTCAGTGGTGTCCTGAACTCATGGGAGACATTGGCCACAAAATCCTTTTTTAGATTCTCCAGCCGCCGCAACTCGGTCACATCCTTGACAACCGCAAGGACACCGAGATCCGAGCTGCTGTCATACTTATCCGTTATCGGTCCAACCTTGACATCCAGAAGAAGCCCATCCGCGTTTCCCAATTCAAGCAGGTCGGGTCGTTTGGAGGTACTCACCTGCCTGCAACTGGCCAGTACCGAAGCCAGAGGCTCTGCAGCAGCCATTTCTGCTTCCCTCTGCGGAAAGAAGACCTCTGGCCCAAGGCCAAGCAGATCCATGGCCCTGGGGTTGTATAGCACTACCCGGTTATCCGGATCGACCA
>MIBM01000209.1:0-2472 GCA_001830645.1 Spirochaetes bacterium RIFOXYC1_FULL_54_7 | reverse complement strand
GACGAGAAGATGGAATTGATGTAATTGTTGCGCTTGTTGGTCTTGTGGATAAGCTCATCAAGCTGGGAATGCAGTTTTACAATGGTATCGACATCAGAATGGTTGAAGACAAGTCCGGAACCAAGCCGGCCCCTCATATAGTTCCTGATGCGCTGGATGACCAAGACGGCTCCCAGTACGGCCAGAACCAGCAGTAGCAGAACCGCGCAAGCCAACACATCGAGCAGAATGCCGATGATCCGTGCATCGACTTCAACCAACCCGTCCATTCCTGCGGCATTGACCAGAGCCAGGATGCCCTGCAGCCTATCCATGCAGGCGGTAGCCAATGCCACGGACAGTTTCTATGCGTGGTCTTGTGCCTTCCGGTTCTCCGAGTTTCCTGCGCAGGTTACGCACATGCACATCCAGCGACCTGCCGGATTCACTACCCTCTGAAAGCCCGGCCTGGCTGATCAGCTCGCAGCGTTTCAGGGCTTTGCCAGGCAGGCGCGCCATGGTACTAAGCAGTGAAAACTCTATGGGTGACAGGGAAATACGTTCCTGCCTGCAACGAACCTCATGCCGATACAGGTCTATGGAGATATCACCGACATCCAGAGTCTCTGCTGGGGCCTCGGAAGCACTGGAAGCAAAGCCGGTGGCAGTGCCGAAGCCGTCACCTAAGGAAGCACCGTATCTGAAGGCCGGCTTTGTCCGCCTGAGCAGGGCTTCAATCCTGGCCAGCAGTTCGCGCAGACCGAAGGGCTTGGTGACGTAATCATCGGCCCCTATGCCTAAACCAATGACCTTGTCGCTCTCTTCGCTTTTTGCGGTAAGCATGATTACCGGAACAGGAGCTGTCCGCGGGTCTGTCTTGAGCAGGCGGCACACCTCAAGCCCCCCTATCCCGGGGAGCATGAGGTCAAGGAGTATCAGGTCGGGCCGCTCGGCAAGTGCCAGGGGCATGGCATCGGTCCCATTGCTCGCTACACGGGTTTCATACCCATTCTGGCGCAGGTTCATGACCAGGAGTTCAACAATATGGACTTCGTCGTCTACAACCAGGACCTTCCGTTTTTCTGCCATGATCGTTTATATGATGGTCAGTCTGCCGAGAGCAAGGTTGGTCCCGGTTTCCTTGTCGAATACAATGCAGTTGTCTCCACTGAACTCGATGCCAACCGCCTTGTCCAGCTTATAATCTATTGCCCCGAATACCACCGAAGTGAGTAACTGCTCGCCGATCTTCACCTTCACCACTGTTTCCATACCTGAGGGCAGGGTGGAATACACTTTGGCCTTGCCTGCATCTGTCTCACGTATCTTCAGAAACTCCGGACGTATGCCCAGGATGATGGCTTGGTCGTCCCTCAGGCTGATGCTGCCTGAAACCGGAGTGAACATCAGATCCATGCCCTCTACGGAAATCTTGATCTCGTCCAGGTTCACGTTCTTGCCGACCCCTTCCAGGAAGTTCATGGTGGGACTTCCCACAAAATCGGCAACGAAAAGATTGGCCGGACTGTGGTAAACCTCCAGTGGCGGAGCGTACTGCTGAAGCACACCTTCCTGCATCAGGCAGGTCCTGGTGGATAAAGTCATGGCCTCAAGCTGGTCGTGGGTGACATAGACAAAGGTGGAGTCAGTCTCCGCATGGAGGCGCTTGAGCTCTGCACGCATCTCGGTACGCAGCTTGGCGTCAAGGTTGGACAGCGGCTCGTCCATGAACAGCACCTTGGGCCCTGTTGCCAGGGTCCGTGCTATGGCAACCCTCTGCTGCTGGCCGCCGGATAGTTCACTGGGATAGCGCTTGCCGAACCGGGCTATCTTGAGCATGGCCAGGAGTTCATCCACCCTGGCCCGTATCCTGGGCTTTTCCCATTTGAGGTTCTCGAGGCCGAAGGAAATATTCTGTCCCACTGTCATGTGGGGCCACAGGGCATAGTTCTGGAACAGGAAGCCAACGTCCCGCTTGTCCGGTGAAAGATCCACACCACTTTCCGACGAGAAGACGATCCTGCCGCCTATGCTTATCTCCCCCTCTGTCGGGGTTTCAAGCCCGGCAATCATCCTGAGGGTGGTTGTCTTGCCGCAACCGGAAGGCCCTAGTAGAGTTACGAAGTCTCCGTCATTGATGACCATGTTGAGGTCGTCCACGGCGACAAATTTCCCGAAGCGCTTGGTGACGTGCTTGAGGGTGATTTCGGGCATATTATCCTCCGATTCCCTTGTCTATGGATGCCCCGGTCACCTTGTTTATTACGGTGTTGAACACGAGGACTATCAGGACTATGAGCAGGTTGATGGCGTTGGCGTACTGGTTCCAGCCCTTTTCGTTGTACTGGAACAGCATGGTGGTAAGCACCCGGTTGGCTGGTACGATAAGCAAGACAAACAGGGCAAGTTCACGCATGCAGGAGATGAAGGGCAGGAGATAGCCGGACAGGAAGCTGGACTTCTGGATGGGGAAGATGATTCTGGTCATGCGCT
>MIBM01000208.1:12523-15555 GCA_001830645.1 Spirochaetes bacterium RIFOXYC1_FULL_54_7 | reverse complement strand
CTGACGAGAGCATTACCGTGTCTCTCTTTATTCCAAAAAGCATCAACGGAGAGGCCTGAGCTATGAAAACCATTGTTTCTGGTCTTTTCTCAGTCTACCTGTTTCTGCTGTTGCTGTCTTGCGCCCCCCGTCAGGCCACGGTCGGCCTCCTCTTAAACAACGAGAGCGATCCATACATCATGGAGTTCGCCAGGCAGCTCATAGACGAGTCCAGCACTTCATTAGTCGTTACCAAGCTGGATGCAGGAAATTCCCAATTGATACAGAACGAACAGATAAACAGGCTGCGTCAGGCAGGCATGTTCAAGGATACCAACGAAAACGGCCGCATAGAGGGGGAAGACGGAAGCTGGATTCCCGTGGTCGGCATAGACGGGCTGCGGGAAGCCGAGGAATCCATCCGCGATGGCTACTTGTATGGAACGGTGAAAAACGATTCCCTCAGCATAGCAAAGGCCATGGCCGAACTCGCCGATGCCTTGATGAAGGGTCGGGATCTGTCGACTTTGTCATTTCAACTAGTCGGCAGCAAGTACGTCTGGATAGATTACCTCCCCTTCGTCTCCCAGGATTGAAGCATCGGATAGAAACCCAGGATTATTGCTCCAGTGTGGAATATCACAAATTTTCCGCAGGATTTTACATTGCAAGCTTTTCAGGCCAGGAGTAACGTACTGCCAACGGGACGCCATGATGACGTTCCACCATCTCCGGAAGGAGTTTCTATGTTCCGAAAAATCGGATTCCTCGCACTGGCAGTACTTGTGCTCGCAGCAGTAGCCTGAGCTCCAAAAGCCGCCGCACCTGAAACCAAGCAGATCGTAATCAGCGCCAACATCTACAGCTTTGCCGACAACTTCATGAATGGCGTCATGAAGCCCGAACTCGAGCGCTATACCGCAGGCAAGGGTGCCAAGATCGAGATTGTGGACTCCGAAGGCCAGCAGGCAAAGCTGAACGACCAGGTCGATGTGTTAATCACCAAGAAGGTCAGCGTCCTGGCCATAAACCTTGTGGATCCCGCTTCCGCCCAGGCCATCATCAACAAGGCCAAAGCAGCAGGTATACCCCTCATCCTGTTCAACAAGGAGCCCACCGAAGCCGGTGCCACGGCTTCATATGACAAGGTCTGGTATGTAGGCACCAACTCAGCCGAGCCCGGTATCATCCAAGGCCAGATGATGGTCAATGACTGGAAAGCCAATCCCACCTGGGACAAGGATGGCGACGGCGTGGTTAAGCACGTCCTCCTCAAGGGTGAGCCCGGACATCCCGATGCCGAAGCCCGCACCAAGGAATCCGTCAAGGCCTTTGTTGATGCCGGCATCAACGCCCTCAAGACCGCTGGGGTAAAGCTTCCCCTGTACGGCGTGGACGCCCTTGACCTGGCTATCAATGCCGCCATGGGCAAGAATGTAAACGAAGGCACCGCCTGGACCCTCAGCACCGATGGCTCCAAGGCTGTCCGCGTTCCTTACCTCCCTGTAACACCCAAGAACTACCAGGAATTCAGGAAGTAAACCACGCTAACATCAGTAATCATCTCAAAATAGATTTCCAGAATGGTGTATAGTGAATATTGTCGCGGAAGGGCTCAGGCCCTTCCGCGATACTTTATATCAAAGAGAGGGTACGCCCTGTGGAAGACTACCTGCTGAGCATGAATGGCATTTGCAAATCCTTCTCCGGCGTCCAGATCCTCAAGGACGTGCACTTGGAAGTAACGGCTGGTTCCGTCCATTCCCTCATGGGAGAAAACGGCGCGGGCAAGTCCACCCTTATGAAATGCCTGTTTGGAATCTACCGGCAGGATGCCGACGAGTTTTTCCTTGAAGGCAAGGCCTTCAATTTCTCCGATCCCAAGCATGCCATGGAGCATGGTGTCTCCATGGTGCACCAGGAACTCAACCAAGTTACCCATGCATAGATTGTCTGTATCCCAACGGCAGATGCTGGAAATCGCAAAGGTATCCGGCGTAAACGTCGCCAAGACCATTATCATCACCTATATCCTGGCCGGCATTCTGTACGGTATCGATGGCTTCCTGGAGGCAGCCCGCATCGGTAGCGCCAACAACGGCACCGGCTTTGTTTATGAACTGGATGCCATAGCGGCCTGCGTGGTAGGCGGCATATCCTTCTCCGGCGGCATAGGCAAGGTCTCGGGTGCCATCGCCGGGGTGCTCATGTTCACGGTTATAAGCTACGGTATGACTTTCATAGGCATGGATCAGTACTACCAGTACATCATCAAGGGCGTGATCATAGTCGCAGCCGTTGCTCTTGACGCCAAGAAGTACATCAAGAAGGCCTGATCCGGCAGCCTTGGCCTCGGCTCGAAAGCCTTGGCTCGGCCGGCCGGGATGTTTACCAGGCAGCCACGCACCCGTCTGCCCGCGGCTCGGTTGCGCCTGCCAGGGTGCCCCGCATGGTTTTCCAGATTATCTGCCCGCGGCCGAAAGAACCTGCCTCAAGGCTGTAATCCACCTCGTGTCCCAGCTTTTTCAAAGCAAGAGGCACGGCTGAATTGAAGCCCGGTTCAAGGGCTACTTTCAAGCCGCCAACCCACTGCCAGCGTGGTGCATCCAGGGCTTGCTGGGGGTTCAGTCCGAAGTCGATGGCATTCATGAGCACCTGTACATGTCCCTGGGGCTGCATGAAGCCGCCCATGATGCCGAAAGGCCCTACAGGCTCCCCTCCTTTTGTCAGGAAGCCTGGGATGATGGTGTTGTAAGGGCGCTTGCCCGGAGCCAGGACATTCGGATGGTTTGGATCAAGAGAAAAACAGTGGCCACGGTTGTTCAAGGAAATGCCGGTGCCAGGCACTACAACGCCGGAACCAAAGCCCATGTAGTTGCTCTGGATGTAGGAAATCATGGTGCTGTCCCCATCAGCAGCGCAAAGATACACCGTACCACCGGGCAAAGGCTCACCAGCCTGCCGCTCTTCAGCCCTGGATCCTATCAGGCTCCGGCGGGCAGCTACATAGTCATCAGCCAGCAGCTTTCCTGCCGGAACCTCGCTGAAACGTG
>MIBM01000208.1:7806-12462 GCA_001830645.1 Spirochaetes bacterium RIFOXYC1_FULL_54_7 | reverse complement strand
AAGGGTGTGCGGATCGTCCCGGCCATGCATGCTACCACCCACGCCCGAGCCATCCATGCCATCCAATACTGCCAGTGCCTGAAGTGCGGCCAGCCCTTGTCCGTTGGGCGGCAGTTCCCACACCTCATAGCCATGATACCGGACTTTGATGGGATTTACCCATTCGGGCTTGAAGTCTCCAAGGTCTGCTGCATGGAAGTAACCACCCGAGCTGGCAGAAGCCTGTAAGAGCTGTGCTGCCAGGATGCCATGGTAAAAGTCACGTCCATTGGTGTCAGCTATCCTTTCCAGGGTACTGGCTTGGGCCATAGACTTCCATAGTTCGCCAGCGGTGGGTGAACGCCCACCGGGGGCAAAGGCATCGAACCAGACCTGCCGTAGATCGGCCGGTAACTTCGCGTACTTTATGGCTGCCAGTTTCCAGTAGTGGGCAACTGTCGGCGCTACCGCATGGCCGTGCCTGGCCAGGAAGATGGCTGGTTCCAGGTTTTTTGCCAGGGTTAGGCGGCCAGCCTTGCTGCACAGTTCTGCCCACGCGGCGGGTGCCCCAGGAACGGTCACAGGAGCCCATCCCAAGGCCGGCAGGGATCCACCGGAATCAGTCATCCATCCCTCGATTGCAGCCAGCTTCAGATCCACAGCCTTGGGTATGGGGCCGCTGGCGTTCAATCCCCTGAGTTGTCCATCTTTCCATAGGATGGCAAAGGCATCACTGCCAAGGCCGTTGGATGTGGGTTCGACCACGGTCAAGGCTGCCGCGGTAGCTACTATGGCATCAACCGCATTCCCACCCTGTTTCATCATATCCAGCCCGGCCTGGGCGGCCAGTGGATGGGAGGCACATACCATCCCGCGTGAGCCGTAGATTACATTGCGTCTGGACTGGTAGGGCATCCAGGCAGGATCATTTGCCAAATCCATTATCGTGATTGCCTTTCTTCAGCTATCTCTGGGGCGGGAAACCTGCATCCAGCCAGTCACCATCCAAAAACCCCGGACTATCCTGCTATCCTGCATTCCAGGCAAGGAAAACAGAGCTTCCAGACCGCGCCGGCGGCAGGGTAAGCAGTTTCCTGCGTGCCATTGGAACCATCCTTCGTTTCAAGATCGATTGTTCCCTTGATCTGGGCTGTCAGAACTTCGGTCAATACAAGTCCAAGCCCCCCTCTTGCCCGTGCCTTGGTCAGGTCAAAACCAGGCCCATCATCCTGCACACGCATCTGAACCTATCCGTCATTGTAATCCAGGTAGACGAGCAGCTTGCCTGGCCTTCCTGGAGTAAAGGCATATTTTGCTGCATTGGAAGCCAATTCGCTCATGATCAGCCCCATGGGAATGGCCTGGTCAACCGGGAGCGCCAGGAAACCGGTTTTCACGTCGACCATGACATCCACTGAATTACATTCAGGATAGGAACCGATGATTTCCGGTACCAGGTGTGAAGCGTAGGTACCAAAATCCACCTCCGCAAAATCGCTAGTCTGGTAAAGGGTTTCATGAATCAGGAACAGGGCATGGACACGCCTGCGGCTTTCCTCAAGGGCTTCAGATGCTTTTTTGTCTTCAAGCCCCTCCTGCTGCAGGCTGAGAACGCTGGACACTATCTGCAGATTGTTCTTGACCCGGTGGTGTACTTCCTTGAGAAGTACGTCCCGTTGCTTGATTGCCATCGTGAGTCCAGCTTCCCTTTCTTCGGTGCGCAGACGCATAAGTTCCAGACTGTCGCTCAGGGTGCCCAGTTCGGTTATTCCTGAATCCTGAAGTGGTACAACTTGACCGGAGATTTCCGGCATGGACTCTTCCCGTCCTTTCGGTGGGCTACCATAATCAGCTGCATAATTGGCTGCAAATCGTGCCAACGCGACAATCGGTGTATCAAAACGTTTCGCCAGCCTAATCGCAGCAATTAAGGTAAAAAGCACGGATCCCAGGGACGCAAGGAAGGTTCCAACCCGTATCCATTCAAGCATGGCAAGAAACTGATCCCGACGCCAGGATACAAGGACGTACCAGCCAAAGTTCTCTGTGACCCGGGATATACCCAATCCAGGTATGCCGTTGAGCATGAAGGGCTGCATGGTATCCTTGGAGGCGGTTCTTTTTGCAAGGTTCAACAGGTTCAGCCTGGTTGCTGATTCTGTCGGATCAGGACCGGCAATTACCACACCCCTGGAATCAAGAAGGCGCAGGTTGCCCCTCATTGCGCGCAGGTCCGGGCTGTCACCCATATAGGTTCCAAGCAGGGTTGGATCCGGGGGGCCACAAAAACGACAATACCTTCACCATCAACTACCCTCAGCACGTCAAGATACTTGAAGGAAACCCTGGCTTTGCTGGCATGGGCAGCCAGCATTTCTTTGGGCATAACCGAGTCAAGGGAAAGTGAAAGATAGGAGGATGTTTCCTGGACGTTTGAAAGGAAAAGGGATATGCCATCTGCAACCGACTTTGCTGTGTTACGCCCCCGCTTGCCCAGTTCCCTTCTGACGGCCTGCTGGATTACCGCTTCCTCGAACACGATGAATACAGTTGCCGGAATGATTGCAAATATGATGAAGGTAGAAAGAAGTGTGGACCAGAGGGAACGGTTGAGGCTGCTCATTCCAGCCGTACCGGCATGCCTGAGCGGAAATGGAACATGAAGACCCCATGGACAGGATCACCGAAGCTATCCAGGTGCAGGTTTCCCTGCAGCGCCTCGTGTGGCTCAAGAGAGAGGATGTTTTGCTTTATCGCAGAAGCACTTCTGTTGAAGCCTTTATCCATTGCCCGGATGACAAGATCAGCGGCTTCGTATCCGAATATGGCCCCAAAGGACGGCTCGGTACCGAACCTGTCCAGATAGTTCTTCTTGAAGTTTACAAACCGTGGGCCGTCGAAGGCAGGATCGTATTGCTGGCTGAATACCACCCCTTCCAGTGTTCCGGTTCCCCTGGCACTGAGGTCCGATGTAACAGCCCAGCCGGACACTATGATCAATCCATCAAAATTTTCCCTGCAAAGCATGCGTATGATCGAAGCAGCATTAGAACCGCTGGCAATTATCAGTACGGAGTCTGCACCGGAGTCAACCAGAAAGCTGGTCGCCATAAGCAACCCGTCATTAGTGGATGAATCGAAGGTGCTGCTGAACAGGCTGTCCTGTTGCCAGTCCGGAACGCTGCTACCTTCCACCCAGGCATCGTCGGTACCCCAGCCGGAAGCGAAGGCCTCCAGATAGTCCTCTGAGTAGATGTTGTTGTTGCTGTCCCAGATGGCCGCGACTGAACCCAGGCTGTAACGATCCTTCATGACGCTTGCCAGATTCATTGCAGCTGCCTCTACGCTACCCATCAGGCGCAGCAACATGTCATCCAGGCCAGCCAGGCGCTTGGCACTGGCGGTTGGAGAAAAAAAAGAGCAGCTCCTCCTTCTCTTTGGTTACAGCCAAAGCGATGGTACTTGTGAACGGTCCGACCACCACAGCTACGCCTGCCCTCCGTAGGCTTTGGACAAGCTTGGGAACTCTTTGAGGTTCATTCTGGTCATTCTCCACCATAGGCACGAAGCGGTTCATACCCCGGTGGGCATTCTCCTCCTCGAACCGGAACATAGCCCCGTTGCGGCCAGCCACTCCCAGCTCGGATTGGGATCCGGTCAGACCTGCCAAGATTCCAACCGTGAGTGGAGGGGAGCATGCAGCCAGTTGGATTATAAATAGGCAAAGAATGATAGGGTACCAAAGAGTATGGGTTGCCTTATATACACTGCCTGGCTTTGACTGTCTCATAGGCAGCTGCTCCTCAGTCAAGATTAGCTTCAAGATCAGTTCCAAGATTAGTATCTGTCGTGGTTGCCTGCAAGGCCGATGAACATGGTTTTCCTACCATTGGAGTGTAGTTTCCGGCTCTCAATACCACTGTACTGATCTGGATTTGAGGTGTATAATTTACCGACTGAAAATAACTCTGGAGGATCCAATGAGTTCTACCATTCTACCGGCCAGGAAATTCGACGATGCCAAGGCCGGTGATTTCGTGATGACCGAGGTTTTCAACCAGGATAATTCAAATCTGGGATTCCTCAGCCTTTCCATAATCAAGCTTGCAAGCGGTTCATCACCCTGCATGGCTTTCCCGAAGGAAGAGTGCCTGCTTTTCCTGCTGGATGGTTCCATTGCGGTGGAACTGAATGGAACAAGCTATGAAATGGAAAAATACGACGTATTGTACGTGCCTATCGGTGCTGCCCTGCGGATACGCTATCGTAAAGGCAATCCTTCATCTATGAACCTGTACCGAGCTGTTGGAGAAGTAGTTTACCCAGTTGTCCATGCAAAATGGGAAGAACGCAAGGCCGATCCATCAAGACTCAGGAAGCTCAACAAGAAGAATGTCTACCTGATGTTCGATGTGGTGGAGAAAGCCAACAAACTGGTGGCAGGCTACACCTTCTACGAATCGGAGACCAGAGCCTGGCCGCCCCACAACCACACCGACCAGGAAGAAGTCTACAGCTTCATTGAAGGTCATGGTGCCATGTCTGTCTATGTGGATGACGAGCATCAGACCTTTGTCACTTCTGTGGACACCGGCTCCCATGTCACCATACCCATGCTCAATTACCATCCTGTATTCAGCCAGGATGATCCACTGTGCTTCATCTGGTGCATAGCCG
>MIBM01000208.1:1384-7790 GCA_001830645.1 Spirochaetes bacterium RIFOXYC1_FULL_54_7 | reverse complement strand
CTGCTTGTCTCGATGGCTTTGTCTGCAATCAATACCGCCAGCATGGCTACCATACCAATAGGTACGTATAGCAGAGCAAGACGCATATCTGTGGCGTCTGCCAGGCGGCCAAGCAGCAGAGGTGCCAGTCCTACTGCAGTTCCCGAGGCAACAGGAGCCATGGAGCTGGCTCTGGCTGGATTATTTGGTGCAGCACCAATAGCCATGGAAAAGCCCAACGGATAAAGATTGGCACTCGCAAAGCCGCACAGGGCAAGACCTGCAAAGGCACTGACAACTCCTGCACGTAACCAGTAGGCTGGAAAACCCAAGGCAATAATGACCAGAACTGCGTACAGCAGGCGTCTTTCACTGATGCGGTTGCTGATGCGGCTTGCTGTAAAACGCCCAAGTACGGATGACAAGCCCAGAATCATGGTGCCCACCGCAGCTGTTTCCCGTGAATTACCGGGAAGTCCCAGAAGATAGGTCATGCACCAGAAACCTATTGCCCATTCCACCGATACACCCAGGAACATGACCAGCCAGATACGCCAGTAGGCCGGCCCCAGCTTCCCTGAATTTGTCTGGAGGTCATCATGCTGGACCCGTAGCCGCCTGCCTGTTGCGGTCACACCAAAAGACGCAATTCCGAACAGGCATAGCGCCATGACCGGCAGGACGATGCGCCAGCCCAGAATGGTGGCGCTCCCGGCAAGCAACACCAAGGGAACCAGCATGGTCATGATGCTGGCCACCACATTGGCTTCCATTATGAACTGCCTGCGAACCGGACGGGGTTCAATGGCAAAGCAGGTCTGGATAGCCGAGAGAGACAAAGTCCCGCCCAGGCTCATGATGAACACACCCGCGAGGCTGAAGAAAGGACCACGACCCAGTACCATCACGCCTAGCCCGGTAACCATCAGTACCATGCCGCCCCATAACGACTTCTGTATACTGTTCCGGGACACCAGACGGCCACCGAACAGGCCCATTGCTATCATACCCAGGGCAAAACTGCTTTGGTGAAGACCGGCCAGGGTATAGCTCATACCCGTCTCATCCCGAAGGTAAGGGACCATCGGCCCTATCATGGAGATGGCAAACGAAAACAGTCCAAGAAGCAGGTAGATGGTCCATACAAAATCTGTACGACGAAGGTGTCCCTGGCCACCTCTTCCTCCACCTGGAGTCGGGATATTGGAAGGTGAGGGATTTTCCATCAGGTGCACCAGCTTTCAGAGAGTACGGCCAGATCACGGATTACTGCCGGGGCAGTTTCCATGGGGCCAGCTCCTTTTCCGATCATGGAAAGGGTTCCGGAAAAACGTGAGTGGAATACAACAGCATTTTCGGAGCCGGTCCTTGCAAGGGGAGATTCGAACGGCACTTCTGTCAATTTTACTCCCGCCTGAATGCAGCCATGGATATCGCGTTCAAGAGTAGCTACCGCTCGGAGTCTCCTGCCGGAAGCAATCGCAGCGGACAAGCCAGCGCTTGTCACCGATCGAAGGCTCTCCCGTTTCACCTTTCCCACCTCGAGGCTGCAGCCCATGACCGCTCTGGCTAGTATACAGAGTTTTGCCGCTGCATCAAGCCCGTCAAGATCCGCGGAAGGATCCGTCTCGGCCATCCCTCCTTGCTGGGCTGACCTTACTGCATCATCAAGGGACATGCCATTTTCCATCATGGAGAGTACAAAGACACTGGTACCATTCAAAACTGCCTCAATGGATAGTATGGGATTTGCTTTGGCAAAAGATGTCCCCGCGTCGATGACCGGCATGCCACCGCCGACAGTGGCCGAATAGCGCACCTGTCGGCCCGCATCCTGTGCCGCAGCCATGATGGCGTCCCAGTCTGCCGCCAAGGCTCCCTTGCTGGCAAAAACGACATCCGCATCAATGGCAAATGCTGCCTTCGCATGCCCGGCTGCCGCCCCGCCGGTTCTGGTATTGCTTGAAGACAGCTCCACTAGGACCTGTGGCCTGGCAATGGCTATGGCTTCCTCTACATTCCGATGAAAGGTAATCTGACCATGGCCGAATATACCATCCAGATCCATGTTTGCCAGTCGCCATCCGGCTTTTTTGGCTTCCGCTATCGCTGCAATCCACAGTACTGTCGGACCTGTGGATGGAGACAGAGCATCTGACGATGGGGACAGAGTACCTGACGATGGGGACAGAGCATCGTTGAAGCAGATTGCGCCCGAAGAATCAGCAAGTCCGGCTATAAGTACCTGTGGAGATGAAGACTCCTGAAGCAGTGCAAGCACGGCCCGGCCTACATGGCCGAGCCCTGCGATGAATATCCGGATTTCGCGCATTGTGTTTCCTTGTTATCTACAGGCAAGTGTCTCCAGGGAGCTGAGGTCGTAGGGGGTTTCCTGGTAGACGCAGTAATTGAGCCAGTTGGCATACAGTAGATGTGCATGGGAGCGCCATGACATCCGTGGAGCCTTGGCTGGATCGTCATCAGGGAAATAATTGCGCGGTACGGCGATCTCCAGCCCCCGGGATACATCACGATCGTACTCGGCCTTGAGGGTCAGGCGGTCATACTCCGGGTGGCCGGTAACAAACACCCGTCTGCCATCAGCCGAAGCCGCAAGATAGACCCCAGCCTCATCGGATGAGGCCAGCAGGGACAGACCCGGGGCAGCGGCTATCGCCCCGGTATCCACCCCGGTGTGCCTTGAATGCGGGGCCATGAACACATCGTCAAAGCCGCGTACCAGTGGAGCCTTCGGTTCCAGAAGCCGGTGTGGAAACACTCCGAACATCTTGGCTGGTAGTGGATGCTTGTCAATGCCGTAATGGCGGTATAGACCTGCCTGGGCTCCCCAGCAGATGTGCAGGGTAGACCATACATTGGTGGTTGACCAGTCCATGAGTTCAACCAGCTCAGGCCAGTAATCCACCTCTTCAAAGGGCAAATTCTCTACCGGGGCACCAGTTATTATCAGGCCGTCGAAGCGCTCATGGAGAATCTGGTCCATGGGCTCATAGAACGACTCCAAATGTCCTGCGGGCACGTTCCTCGAATCATGGGACCTCATGTGGATCAGACGTATCTCGGTCTGCAGAGGTGTGTTGCCAAGCAAGCGCAGGAGCTGGACTTCTGTGACCAGTTTTGTCGGCATCAGGTTCAGCACAGCAATCCGCAGGGTCCGTATATCCTGGGCCAGGGCACGCTGGCCGGTCATGACGAAAATATTTTCTGACTCAAGCTCCCGGATGGCCGGAAGCTCGTCTGGTATGCGTACTGGCATCTGTTGGCTCCCTGTTCTCAGGCCTTGGCCAGGGCAGTCTCAAGGTCGGCAAGAATGTCTGCCTGGCCTTCCACGCCTATGGATAGCCGTACAAGGTCGGGGGGCAGGCCGGCGGCCTTCTGCTGCTCGTCACTCAACTGGGAGTGGGAGGTGCTGGAAGGATGCAGGGCAAGGCTTTTTGCATCTCCGACGTTGGCCAGGTGGGAGAACAGATGCAGGCCTTCTATGAATCTGGCACCGGCCTCCCGGCCGCCCTGGACGCCAAAGACCACCATGCCACCGTAGCCCGCCTTGAGGTCACGGACAGCGATTGAATATGACGGGTCTCTTTCAAGACCTGGATACCGTACCCAGGCAACCTTGGAATGGCCTTCCAGGTAAAGTGCAACGGCCAGTGCATTTTCGCAGTGCCTGGGCATGCGGAGATGCAGGGTTTCAAGTCCTTGCAGGAAGAGCCAGGCGTTGTCCGGCGCAAGACAAGCGCCAAGATTGCGCAAGGGGACAGTCCTGAATCGTATGGCAAAGGATACCTTGCCAAGATCACCTGGAAGATCCGTGGCCCAATGCAGGCCGTGGTAGGTAGGCTCTGGCCGGTTGTAAAGTTCGAACTTCTTGTCTGTCCAGTCAAAGCTGCCGGCATCGGTTACTATGCCGCCTATCGCGGTACCATGGCCGCCCATCCATTTAGTCAGGGAATTAATGACTATGTCAGCTCCATGCTCTATGCTCCGGAGCAGGGCAGGGGTGGTAAAGGTGCCATCCACCACCAAGGGCAGGTGGTATTTTTTGGCTATCCTGGATATGGCTGTGATATCTGCTACATCCAGGGATGGATTCCCTATGGTTTCTGTAAAGATGAGCCTGGTTTTAGGGCTTATTGCCCGCTCGATGCTTGCCGGATCACGTACATCGGCAAAGCGTGTAACAATACCAAAATCGGGTAATATGCCGTCAAACATCGTATAGGTACCACCGTATAGATTGGCCGCGGATACTATTTCATCCCCGGCTTTGGCAATGTTGATGATGGTATTGAAGATTGCCGCGGTACCTGATGACACCGAGATAGATGCACTGCCACCCTCAAGGCTGCTTACCCGGGCTTCGAGCACCTCATTGGTAGGATTGCCGAGCCTTGAATAGATGTTGCCCAGTTCCTGGAGCGCAAAGAGCCGAGAGGCGTGGTCTACGCTCTTGAAGGTGAACGAGCTGGTCCTGTATAGGGGAACTGCCCTGGACTGGGTAGTAGGGTCAGGAACCTGACCTGCATGGACGGCTGATGTGTCAAAAGAGGGATGGTTAGACATATGGTTTCTCCTGTAGAGTGGGACAAGCCGGGCTGCCTTTAGCCGCCCTTCAGGTTAGCCCCGTCAACGATGGTCGCGAGTAATCGCGCCACAGTGTCGGCGGGGCCGAACCATGCCGCATGACATCATGCTGATCATCGTCGAAGGTACCATGTACACCTCTTGCAGGAAAAAGTGATTCAGGTTTCCTTATTTCTGGAAAACCTTATGATAATGTGAAGTAATTTACTCAGGAAGTCAAGTCCATGATGATTATTTTTTCAATATTGTCTATAATCTTCAAAGCGAACGTTGCGAGGTGCATTGTTGTCAGACGATTATGGAGATGTATTGCGCTTGGTCAATTCACGCTTCCCCCTGCCCCTGGTGTATGCCGGTGTGCGCTACATTTTGAGTGGCAGGATGCCGGCTGACAACATGTTTGTATGTCTCATAGAAGGTAACGGCCTACGTTTTCCTTATTACATCGACGAATTCGAACCAGAAGACACACTTGATTTTTTCCCCAAAGAGGGCTGGACGGGCTATGTCGTTGACCGTCAGGCAAGGTTCTGGTCAAGCCGGGATCCGGCTCCTCCACCGGAGATAAGTCCAATCGGCCAGTTGCCCGAGGACTGGTTGGGAGTCCCACTGGTAGACAGGGATGGTTCTACTCTAGGTGTCCTTGCCGTGCAGACCTATGAGGCAGGTAGCCGTTACAGTGAGGAAGACGAGCGCTTCATCCTGTTCACTGCTTCAGCCTTGTCTGTGGCCATACAGCTGGCCAGACATGATGCCATCATAGCAGTACAGCGCATAGCTGCTCTTGTTGACGAGATAGTCGATCTGGATGATCTATACCCGCGGATCCAACAGATCCTGGAGTCCGTGATTCCTGCTGCACGGAAGAATCTGATATTTGCTAAAGTAGACTCAATCGCAGGGGTTTTCCGGCCGGTGTACTGGCGGGACGAGAAGGATGGTCAGCGGACAAGCGAATGGCCACTTAATCATGGTCTTAGTGGCTATATCTTTGGGGTCAAGGGGAAATCCTTCATCTACGAGAAAGACAAGACGCCCCTTCCCGACGGATTCAATTCGACCGGAACAGTGCCCTGCCATTGGCTCGGTGCTCCGCTGTACAGCCAGGACCGTATCATAGGTGTGGTGGTGATACAGTCATATGACCAAAGAGATATCATCACCCGTGAAGATGAGTATGTGCTCAATTCAATCTGCCCGTACATCGCGGCAGCAATAAGCCATACCGAATTGTTCAACCTGAAAATGCGGAAAACCTGAACAGGGGCCTTGCTACAACCAGCCTTCAGACCTGACCGAACAGGCTATTCTCCACATGGCCACACAGAGCATGGTAGATGGGTCTGTGCAGATCCTGCACCTGACCTGCATCTGTTCCAGGCACCTTTATAACTACATCACAGTAGGCAGCCAGAGCCCCTGTCCCGAGACCTGTCAGGGCAACCACCTTTGCGCCCAGGGCCCTTGCAAGGGCGGCAGCGGCTACCACGTTCGATGACTTCCCTGAAGTACTCAGACAGATCAGAAGATCCCCTGGTTTGCACAGACCCAGAACCTGCTGGGCAAAGACCATGTCCGATCCCTGGTCGTTCATGATGGCTGTCAGGAGTGCCTGATTGGAGCAGAGGGACAGAGCACGGATGGGAGACTCCAGGTGTGCAGCTAGCTTGGCTGCAAGGTCAGCCGACGGATCAGCCCCTGGAGCAGCAGCCAGCCCCGACGGATTACCTACGGACAATACAAGTTTGCGGAGCTGTCTAGCCAGTACTCCGGGTAAGGATCTGGGCAACAGGAAACCCTTCATAAGCTCGCCGGCAATATG
>MIBM01000208.1:984-1353 GCA_001830645.1 Spirochaetes bacterium RIFOXYC1_FULL_54_7 | reverse complement strand
CAGCTCAGAATGGTGCCGCCGGCTCTTGCCGTTCCGAGCATCAGTTCCCCAAGCTGTTCAATGGCAGCTGCGGAAGCCGCCAAAACCGGATAGCGCTGCACCAGGGCTTCTGTAAAACCACCTTCATCATCCATGATCTGCGGCTCAGCTTTCGGGAGCCAGGGCATGGGCCGCCTTGGCAGAGAAGCTGACTCCTACCTTGTCTCCGATTTTGAAGAACCCAGCATCAACGGGGTCATGGGAAACCGCCATCACAGGCCGGTCCAGTCCAACATCCAGCTCGTACTCAACCACAGCTCCCAGATAGACCGCCTTCTCTATGATGCCGGTCACCACGGCACCTGGAGCTTCCGATGCAGGGCTCAGCTT
>MIBM01000208.1:0-971 GCA_001830645.1 Spirochaetes bacterium RIFOXYC1_FULL_54_7 | reverse complement strand
CGAACCGCAACCACAACCGGCTTGCCAACTTCTACACCCTTATTCCAGCTTCCGGCCTCTACTGTCCTGCCTGCCAGTTCCACCTTCAATGTGCTGCCGTCCATGGCCAGGGCTTTGCCATCGAAGAAATTGACCCTGCCTATGAAGTCGGCCACAAAGCGGTTGGCCGGACGGGAATACACTTCGAAGGGCGTCCCGATCTGCATGACCTTGCCACCTTCCATCACCACGATACGGTCGGAGACAGTCATGGCTTCTATCTGGTCATGGGTCACATAGATGCTGGTAATGCCGAAGGTCTGCTGGATGCGGCGGATTTCAAGGCGCATCTGATCACGCAGCTTTGCATCCAGGTTTGACAGCGGTTCGTCAAACAGAAGAACGCTTGGCTTGTTGATGATGGACCGGGCCAGGGCTACCCGTTGCTGCTGACCACCAGACAGCTGATCCGGTCTACGTTTGGCCAAAGGAAGGAGGCCCATCACAGTCATTATCTTGTCGGATTCTTCCCGGATCACTGCCCTGGATCTGCCCTTCAGCTCAAGGCCAAAGCCTATGTTCTGCTCCACCGACATATGCGGAAAGATCGCATAGCTCTGGAAAACCATGGACGTATCGCGCTTGTTGGGTGGAATGTCATTCACCCGCTTGCCGGCAATGAGTACGTCCCCTGCAGTCGGCTGCTCGAAGCCGGAGATGATGCGCAGGGTAGTGGTCTTGCCGCAACCCGATGGCCCCAGGAAGGTAACGAACTCGCCTTCACGAACTTCAAGGTCAACCTTGTCCACTGCGGTTATGAATCCACTTGTCCGTGACGGATCTTCGAAAGTCTTGCTTACCTGTATCAATTGCACGCTCATGACGCGCCTCCCTAGAATTTAAGCATGGAACCGCCGTATCGACCATAGCGGATCTTGAGCATGGTGCGGATAAGGAATATCGCGCTGAATATGATGCCAACCAGAATGACA
>MIBM01000207.1:5296-7894 GCA_001830645.1 Spirochaetes bacterium RIFOXYC1_FULL_54_7 | reverse complement strand
AGTGACACGATGAGGGTGCTGATGGCGGCTGTCAGCTTGATGCCACGGTGGTTGAAACGCGCATCGAGGGCATCGGTAAAGGTATATTTACCCAGGCGCTTGAGTGGTTCCGCCACGATGAAGAGGGCTACTATCCAGCCGGCAAGGTAGCCTATGGAATACAGGAAGCCGTCATAGCCTGAGGTGGCTATCATCCCGCAGATGCCCAGAAAGGATGCGGCGGATAGATAGTCTCCGGCGAAGGCAATGCCATTGACCGACCAGTGGATGCGTCCACCGGCTGCATAGTAACCGCTGGCTGACTTGGCTTTGGAGGCGAACCAGAAGGATATGGCCAGTACAAGGCCCACGATGATGACAAAAATGGCGATGGGAAGGAAACCGGCGGCGCTCATGGTCTGCCTCCGTCCGCGAGCAGGCGTTCGCGGTTGGTGCAGGCCATGTTGTATACCAGCGCCATGACCAGGGCAAGGATGATGAGTCCGAAGCCGAAAACAACCGCCAGGTTCAGCCCGGCGAAAATGATGGTTTCCATCAGTTTTGGGCTGATCACATTGATCGCTGTGAAGCCAGTATAGATTGCCGCATAAATGAAAAACATGATGACGCCGAGACGGCGTTTCCAGATAAACGAAGGATCTGTTCCTGTTTCGATGACCGGTTCGTGGAGCATGGGCACCTCTTCCTTGTATAACGATTGCGAGTCGTCGGGAACCCGGATATGGTAGGCGGCGAAGGCATTGGCTAGATTATGTTCACGCAAGACGGGAGGTCAAGGGGGAGGGCAAGCAGGAATGGCGGGGGAAGCGATAGGTGAAGGATGCAGCCTGCACGGAATCCTGTCCCGTGCAGGCGGGAAAGATCTGGTTTTATTTCACTTTTGGAATGGTCGGTTTGAAGCTGGTGTAGTCAGGTGCATTGAAGCCGGCGGGGAAATCCTTCTTTTCAAAACGGAGCCAGGTCTGGTTGCGGCCGATGAAGGCTATCTTGCCGCGGACGATGAGCTTGTTGCCATCCAGCCAGATCTCGCTGGCATAGAGCTTGGGTTTGTTCGTCTCACTGCCGGGATCCATGATGGAGCCATTGCGCCAGATTTTCCTGCCTGCATCCCAGGTCAGATCCCAGATCATGTCCAGACCGGCGAAGGGTGGATTGCCAACCAGGAAGGGTGAGCGAACCTTCTGCCGGTACACATCATCCTTGATCGTGCTGCCGTCGTCCTCATAGGACAGGATGACCCGTCCATACAGCTTGCCCTGCACGGTATACAAGGCAAGTACCGATTTGGCCTTGCCTGTCTCGTCGTCGATGGTCTTCCAGAAGCCGGTGACATCCTGCTGGGCCGCAGCCATGCTGGTCAGCAGCAACAGTATGACCAACCCTATTGCCAGTTTCTTCATGTGCTTGATCCTCCTTGAACTAGTTGACAGATGCACCGGAAGTGTCGCACAAAACCAACCAGCGTGCAATTACTATTTATGAAGCGGGTCATCCTTGGTGGCCTTGCTGCCAGCCCAACTCCTGCCATTGCCATCAGATATTGATATTGACTTAGTGTACTAGTGCATTCATTATTGTACTAGATGAATAGTACAAGGTCAGACAGGAAAATCCAGATTCTTCTGGACCCTGCACGTGCTGTGGCCCCCCTATCGCCAAAGCCTACGGAGAACTGGAGTTACGGGGCAGGTGCTTACCCAGGTGGGCAGTGTCACCTGCATTTCACACAAGAAGCCTTCGACCCAGGAGGACGGACGTTCGGTCAGGATCAAGGAAGTGCCGAGGCGGTTCCTGAGGGAGATGGCGACCCTGGGTGGTGATCGGCCGGAGACCGTGGCTCTGGTAAGAGACTTCAAGGAGGAGGAGTGGTGTGGCTAAAAAAAGGGCGAAGACCAAGCTGCCTGAAATGAATAAGCGAGAATCCAGAAGGCGGAAGGATTTTTTCCTCAATGCCCTCGGCCTGGGCCTCTTGGCCCTCCTGGCGGGCTGCGGCCTGGTCCTGCGCTTGGCGATTGGCGTCCACCCTTCGGCTCTGGATTACGCCGTGCTTTTAGGTACACCGGGCGGACGTGGACCAGAAGACCACTGATTGGGGCATTATGGTTCAACACATCGAAATTACAGATATCCAGATCCCCGAGGCCCTCCAGGATTCCCTATCCCGTCTGGCTCAGATGGAACGGGAAAAGAAAGGCCGGATCCTCCTGGCTGAAGCGGAAATCGAGATCGCCAAAAAACTGGAAGAGGCAGCCAGGGTGTACGATGCCCACGGCACAGCCATGAAGCTGAAGAGTCTTTCCATTCTGAATGAGGGGCTTAGGGCGGGCAACTCCATGATGCTGGTTCCCAATTCCATCACCGAGGAGCTGAAATCCAAGGATCTCTTCGGACTTCAAGCCCTGAACGAAACCAAACGTGCGGGCGAACGCAAGGAGAAGGATGATGAAGGTCGTTGAAACCACCAATTTAGTGAAGGATTATTCCCTTAACGGACTTACCGTCAATGCCCTGAGAGGGATCAGCCTAAAGGTGGAGCAGGGGGAATTCACCGCTGTGGCGGGACCCTCCGGGAGTGGCAAGTCCACCTTCCTGCATCTG
>MIBM01000207.1:0-5284 GCA_001830645.1 Spirochaetes bacterium RIFOXYC1_FULL_54_7 | reverse complement strand
GACACTCCCACCTCGGGCAGCGTATCCGTGGGTGGGACTGATATCGCCACCCTCTCCCGGAAGGAATTGGCCCTCCTGAGGAGAAGCCATATCGGATTTATCTTCCAGGCCTACAACCTGATTCCTGTGCTCACTACCCTGGAGAACGTATCCCTGCCCCTCATCCTTTTAGGCACCGATGCCAAAGAGACCCGGGACAAGGCCCTGCGTGCCCTGGCGGCGGTGGGACTTGAGGGTATGGATAGCCGTAAGCCCAAGGAAATGTCCGGGGGCCAGCAGCAACGGGTAGCCATTGCCCGGGCTCTGATAAAGAACCCCGCCCTCATCCTGGCGGACGAACCCACGGCCAACCTGGATTCCAGGACAGGGAAGGAAATCCTTGACCTTATGCTGGACCTCAACAAGAGGGAGGGGACCACATTCATCTTCTCAACCCACGATCCAATGGTCATGGACTGCGCGCGCCGACTGGTCAAACTTCGGGACGGCCTGGTGGAAGAGGAGCTCCTGCGATGAAGAATAACGCCTTCAGGACCGTAGGATCCATATCTCTGCGGAATCTGGCCCGTCACCGAGTAAAAACCATTATCACTACCGTGGCGGTGGCGGTGAGCGTCTGCCTCTACATTGTCACCGACGGCTGGCTCTATGGGGTAAACCTGGATTCTTTACGGAACATCGTTTCCTTCGAGATCGGGGCGGCCAAGATCCAGACCAAAGCCTACTTCAACAAAAAGGATGACCTGCCCATGTATGAGGCTTTCTCCTCCTGGGAGACCATCTCCGATGCCCTCGCGGATGCAGGTTACGACTCCGCTCCCCGCTTTGTCTTTTCTGGTACCCTTCATTCCCGGACCGGCACGGCCCCCCTTGTTTTCAACGCTGTGGACCCCTACCGTGAGGAGCGCTTGTTGCGTTATACCCTGTACCTCGAGTCCGGTCGCTTCCCCCGGCCGGGTACCACTGAACTTGCCCTGGGATCCATGGTGGCGGATAAGCTGAGGGTCGGGATTCCCACCCGCCCCAAGAAGACGGAGTACACAGCGGAACTCCTGTCCGCCGCCTCCGACAAGGTGGAAGAGGACTTCATAGCCTCCCTCTACCAGGAACGACCGGATGAGGGCAGGCTCTTCCTCCGGCCCGATGCCACTCCCGGAGACCTGGATCGCCTGTGGGACATCCTGGCCCGATCAGGTCGGATGGAAGTTCGTATTTCCACGGTCATAGATATTGTGGCGGCCCCGGAGACCATACGTAAAGACCGCTTTGAGGAAGACCTGCTGCCGTCCCTGCCTGCCTCCGGTCGGGAACTTGTCCTGGCATCGTACGAACAGGATCCATTGCTGGAGGATTACTTCCTTGTGGAAGAGGATCCCGATGTCCTTGCGGTCCTGTTGCGGATCATGACGAATGCTGAGTATCCAGGGGCAATCCGTCACGTGAACCAGCTCATCGACGCCACGGTGGTGGGGGTAATCAATTCGCCTAATCCCAAGACCAATGCCAACATAGCTTTCATGCCCCTGGACTCCCTCCAAGGGGAAACGGGTTTGATGCTTGAGGGGAAGGTTACGGAGTTGCTGATCCGGGCGGTCGGTGCATCCGACGCGGCCCTGCCAGGCAAGGCGGAACAAGCAGAGACCATAAGATCTGCCCTTGGCCCATCCTTGCCCGAGGGAATGGTGGTGGAAGGGTGGCGATCCTATGTCGCGGACTATATCGCCGCTTCCAACGGCGACAATGTATCCACCAGGATCATGATCATCTTCCTCTTCATACTTTCCTTCATTGGCATCGCCAACACCATGCTGATGGCCGTACTGGAACGGACCAAGGAGATAGGCATGATGCGGGCTCTGGGAATGACTGATGGGTTGCTTCTAACCACCTATGCGGTGGAGGCCGGCTTCATTGGCCTTATCGGAGCTGCCATCGGGGTTACCCTGGGGTGTCTCATCAACATTCCCATGGTTAATACGGGGATAGACTTTTCCGCTATGGCCCAGGAGATGGGAGGCGATTTCGGCTACCGCATAAGCACCAGCTTCCGTTCCGCCTGGAATATACCGGTAATAATCGGTACTGCGGTGGTGGCAACGGTCCTTTCGGCCCTGATGGCCCTGCCGCCCACCCTGCGGGCCCTGCGGCTTCCGGTGACTGAAAGCCTGCGTTTCGAATGAGGAGTCCTGAGATGAATACCGAGCGTCGAAACCGGGGGAGCCTTCGCGCCTTGGCCACTGTGGCTTACCGGAATATCTGGCGGAATGGAAGGCGGACCGCCCTCTGTGTGGTGGCCGTGGCAGTGGCCGTATTTTTCAACATTTTCATGCAGGCTTGGATAGTGGGCATGGTGGCCAGCATCGAAGAGGTGGTGAGAACCTATGAGACCGGTCATGTGAATGTCTCCACAGAGGAATTCGAGACGGACAAGGAATATTATCCCGTCCAGTACCCTGTGGCGGAAGACCGGATCCTTTCAGAACTGCTTCTGGAGCTGGAATCCCTTCCCGGAGTAATGGCAGCCCTGCCGAGGATAACCGCGTATGCCTCTCTTTTCGACAGTACCATAAAGCATGCCCTGCTTTGGGGTGTGGATATGGAGAAGGAGCTGAAGATAAACCTTTTCAACCTGGCCGACCGGACCGACGGTTTGGTTGCCGGGCGTTTTCCCGTTGCGGGATCCAACGAAGCGGCGGTGGGCACCGAGTTCGCCCGCAAGGCGGGCATAAAGATAGGTGACCCCCTGCCACTCAAGACCGTATCGGCCCAGTTCTCCGATAAGTATTGGAACCCCACAGTGGTGGGCATCTTCGAGTTCGACTACCGCAAGTTCGACGAGGATGTGATTATCGTACCGATAGACCGGCTCCAGCGTATTCTTGTCCTGGAAGAAAAGACCCAGCAGATATTCGTGTATGTAGAGAATGCAGGCAAGTCCCGGGAACTCAAGGCTCTCGTGGCTCAGGTCGTGGGGAACGGCCACGTAGTCCGAGAATGGGGGGACAATTACTGGGTAGCCTATATGAGGCAGGGCAACATCTTTTATGTGCTGATCTTCGCGGTCTTCCAAGTCGTTGCCAGCTTCCTCATAATCAACACGGTCCTGATGGTGATCCATGAGCGTATCAAGGAGATAGGCATGATGGGTGCCCTGGGGATGACCCGCACGGAGATCGTTACGGTATTCTTCCTGGAAGCGGTGTTCCTGAGCATCTTCGGTGCTGCGGTCGGAACAGTAGTAGGAGGCGCAGCCTCTCTGATTGGTTCGATCTTTCCCATAAATCTGGATACCATCACCGGGGGTGGGATGAAGGAGTTTCCCATGGCAGGGACCATCTTCATAGCCTTCTCTCCGGCCATCCTGCTTCAAGGTTTCCTTTTCGGCGTCGTCGTGTCCGCCGTATGCACCCTGATCCCATCCCTCAAGAGCGCCTTCATCCAGCCGGTGGAGGCTCTGCGGCGCTGAGGCCGCAAAGGAGAGTATTTGTGAAACGTATATTAGTCATATTCGCCTGTGCGGCAGCCTTATCGGGGGTAGCCACAGGCCAAAGCGCTCCGAACGCGGCGGACCTTCTTGCCCGAGTGGACGCTAACGAGGTCTACAACACTATAACCTACAAAGGAAAGATGATCATCGAGTACCAGGGCCGCCGTTACGTGAAGGAGATGCAGGCCTGGGCTAAGGGTAATAACGACTCCTTCGTGGAATTCTTCAATCCGGAGGACCGGGGCACCAAGTACCTGAAGAAAGGCAGCCGCCTCTATGTCTACTCTCCGGACAGCGAGCAGGTCATGCTCATCTCGGGCCACCTCCTCAAGGAATCCATGATGGGTTCAGACCTCTCCTACGAGGACACCATCGAGAACGAGCGGCTTTCCGCCCGCTATACACCAGTCCTGGCGGGTACCGAAGTGCTGGGTGACCTGAAGGCATGGGTATTGGATTTAACAGCCAGGAACCGGACGGAAAGTTATCCCCGACGGAAGCTGTGGATAGACGCGGTCACGGGAGATGTCCTGCGCTACGAACTCTATGCCCTCTCGGGGGCAAAGCTCAAGGAATACAACCTGGTCCGGGCCGAGACCATCGACGGCCGCCGCTTTCCCGTAGAATCGGAGATGCGGGACCTACTGCGTAAGGATAGTCGAACAGTCTTTGTCATGGATCAGGTGGTTCTGGACGTACCGATAGCGGATTCCGTCTTCAGCATGAGGAACCTGGAACGATGAGGGGCGTAAGTTTGAGGGCTGCAGCAATCGCAGTCATACTTGGAGCTGTTTCGGGAACGATCTGCGCAGCGGATGGACCGGTTGTATCGGGCACCGTGAACACCATGGTGCATACCGCGGTGGGGACAGGGTCCTTTCCGGATTTCCACTTCGGTGCAGAGGAGTATGCCAATCTGCGCCTGAAAGCAGGAGTGGGGGAACGGGGCACCGTTCATGCGGCAGTCAACCTGATCGCATCCTCCGGGACGAACAGTGCGGCGGTGGTGGCCTCAGGAGCCGCGGTTGGGGAGAACTACACTGCCACTATGGAGCTGGAGCGCCTGTATGTCCGCATCTTGGGGGACAGCTCAGATACTGATTTCGGACTGATGCGCATTGCCTTCGGCTATGGCCAGGCATTCCGGCCTACAGATATCCTGAATCCTCCCAATCCCCTGCTTCCTGAAGCCCGACCCCGGGGTATCCTGGGAATTGCCACCGCAGTTTATCCCTCCCTCGACATCAAGGTTCAGGGTTTTGCCGCCGGAGGACGGGATCCCCTGGAATCCGACGGTGGCGGGATGCTCTCCGGAGCCTCGGTGGACGCCCACTTCAGCCAGGGCAGTTTCCAGGCCTTGTACGCTTTCCAGTCTCCCGGCGATGATTCCAGGGAAGGCATAAACCGCTTCGGTTTTTCCCTCAAGCTGGAGGCCGGGGCCGGTATCGTTCTGGATGCCCTCTACGCCTTGGAACCGGGGTTTGAAGCCGGCTTGGATGGCCTTGAAGCTGCGGTCGGGGCGGACTATTCCTTCCTGGACGGCAAGCTCTATGCCCTTCTGCAGTACCTGTACAACGGCCCGGGAATTCTGGATCCGAAGGACAACCTGGACGCCCTCTATGCGGCTAGGGATACGGGGAGTTCCTTGCCTGTTTTCAACCGGCGAAACTACCTCTTCGCACAGACTCTCTACAGTTACAGCGACTTCACCCGCTTCGGCCTTGCCTGCCTGATGGCCCTGGACGACCTTTCCTTTTCTCCCGCCCTGACTTTGGAGCATGAACCTTTTCAGGGCTT
>MIBM01000206.1 GCA_001830645.1 Spirochaetes bacterium RIFOXYC1_FULL_54_7 | reverse complement strand
CAAACAGGGAGGGAGATGCAAAGTTCATACTGGCCACGTCAGGTGCCGACATTCCCTATGATACGGATCCCAAGGTTCTGGAAACCATACGCCGCCAGGTTGAGGCAAGCCCGTGAGCTGCGGGGATAGACCCGTCAGAATGTTGTCATGTGGCATATTCAGGGACGAATACAAGCTGTTACCGGAAGACTTGCGCCAGGCCGTAGACCCTCTCTTCCTGGATTCCATGCTGCACATAGATCCCGGGAAACTTGACGGCATACTAGACGGCTTCCTCCATGAACACGGTGGCAACCAAGTTCTCCTCTCCTTCGGGGACTGTTGCCCCCACATGCTGGAGCCTGGCGCTGCCACTTGCGTAGCAAGAACCGAAGGCGTGAACTGCTGCGAGATATACCTTGGCCGTGAGCGGTATGATCAGCTTCGCAAGGAGCGCGCATTTTTTCTCATGCCGGAGTGGGCCAAGCGCTGGGAACATGTGGTAAGGGATGAACTTGGACTCATGGACAAGCAGTTGGCCCGGGATTTCATGACCCAGTCCATGCGCACCGCAGTGTACATAGATACTGGCGTTCTTCCTGTTCCTGAGGGGGAACTAGCCGCCTTTTCTGACTACACCGGCCTTCAGGTGAGCGTGGAGACGGTTGGCCCGGAGCACTTCATAGTTGCTATGCGGGCTGCCCTGCAGCAACTGGAATACCAGGTGTCGTCAACACAGATAAGAGAGGCCAAGCCAGAGCCAGATACTGAAGCTGAAGCTGAAGCCAGTACCGACGCTGACGCAGGAGGCTCTGCCCGTGGCTGATGACATAAACGCCTTCAACCAATTGTTCTCCGAACTGGTGGAGCGCCTCCTGTCCATGGCCGATTCCCCGGGGAAGTCGGCAGACTGCCTTGCCGAAAGCCTGTGGAGCCTGATAGGCGCCAAAACAGTACTGGTAATGCAGTGTCCTCAGCAGACCCACCATGAATCCCACGAGATTGTGTCGGTGTTTCCCGAGCGTCGATATGAAATGGGCTATCATGAGGCCATACAGGAGCTATGCAATCTGTCACACGGCTTTGACAAGGCAAGGCTGTTTTATCCTGAGGCGGAAGGTGAAATATCCTCGATCCTGAGGCGGCTTGAATCCGGGCCTGCGCTTGTAAGCCCCCTTCAGAGCGGTGAAACCCGCATGGGCGTGCTGCTGTTGTTTGACCTCATGGATACCAGTGGACTGAAAACCATCCTTGATACCCTGGACAGGCTGTCCACCGTTCTTGCCCTGGTGCTGCGCAACGCCTTTTTATACAACAACCTGGAAGAAATCGTGGCACTGCGGACCAGACAGCTGGAACTGCACAGCGAAGCCCTTGCCAGTTCCCTGCGCGAGCGGGATGTGATGCTGAAGGAAGTACACCACCGGGTAAAGAACAACCTGCAGATAGTAAACAGCCTGCTGTATCTGCAGGCCAACTCGTCGGAAAATCCAGAACTCAGAGAGGCTTTGCGCAAGGGGCAGCAACGCATATTTTCTATGGCCATAATACATGAAGAGCTGTATCGATCGGAAGACCTGTCGTCAGTGGACCTGTGTGCCTAC
>MIBM01000205.1 GCA_001830645.1 Spirochaetes bacterium RIFOXYC1_FULL_54_7 | reverse complement strand
GCTGGACAGGGAGAAAATATTCAGGAGGGCAGTCGACCGTGGGCTGGTGAATGCCGAAGCCCGGCTCTCGGATGAAGAGACGGACATGCTCATCTTCAGGCCCGGTTTCTCAACCGCCGATGTGATATCCAATGTCTCTGGCCGAGGGGTTGGTCTGGATGTGGTCAAGACAGCCATCGACCAGCTGGGCGGAGCCCTCACGGTCAATACCAAGCAGGGTGAAGGCTCGGAATTCATCCTGGATATACCCCTGACTTTGGCCATCATCGACGGTTTCCTGGTACGGGCAGGCCGGTGGATGTTCGTTATCCCCCTGTCGTCGGTCGACTCCTGCTTTGAACGGGAGCGCCCGAATTCACCGGAACGCCTGATAGTACGTGACAGGGAATTTATCCCCTACGTATCTTCCAGAGACCTCTTCGGTGCCGACGATCCGGTGCCGCCCCGGGAAGAAGTAGTGATAGTCAGCATCTTCGATTCAAGGCTGGCAATAGGCTTTGACCAGGTCATAGGCGGATACCAAACCGTGATCAAGCCAATAGGCGAGATAACCCGTTTTGCCACCGGTGTGTCCGGGGCAGCCATCCTTGCCGATGGTGGCATTGCCCTTATACTGGATGTGGCTGCCCTGGCCAAGGTGCACAAGGGCGTGACCTGAAACCAGGAGGAAATGACTTCCCCCGGCTACTGTGTTATAGTAGTATCCTTATGATGGTTCCGGTGTTTTCTCCCGGAACCGTTGGAGTATGATAACGGACCGGAGGGACCATGTTCGAACTAATCGCAATGGGTGGTATTGTCCTGTGGGTGATAATGGGGCTTTCGGTAGTCGGAGCCGCCATCATAATAGAGCGTATCCTGTATTTCCGCCGCATAAGCGTGGATGAGGACAAACTTTTCCAGCGGATCAAGGCATCCGTGGAAAAGGGTCATTTCGACGAAGCCATGTCCATCTGCGACAACAATCTTTCGCCTCTCTCCGCCCTCATCAAGGTGGGCATAGAGCACCGGGAATACCCCGAACTGGCCCAGAAGGAAGTACTCAAGGATGCGGCCAACCAGGAGGTGCCCAAACTTGAGCGCAATGTGTCGGCTTTAGGTACCATTGCCCATATAGCGCCCCTGCTTGGTCTTCTTGGCACCGTAACAGGCACCATGGAGGCCTTCGGTGTGCTTGGCCGCTTCGGGGCTGTGGCCGATCCGTCCATCCTGGCCAAGGGTGTCTCGGAGGCCCTGGTCACCACCGTTGCCGGCATCGTGGTTGCCGTGCCGGCGGTTATCTTCTACAACTACCTGGTTACCAAGGTGAATCTCATCCTCATCAAGATGGAGAACCAGGTTACAGCCCTCATCCTGATGATCAACTCCGGCAAGCGCCGCAGCGATGCCAGGAGGACGGAGGCATGATCCTGAATCGGCGACTGAAGCCGCAGATCAACGTCGACCTGACGCCTCTGATAGACGTAGTTTTCCAGCTGGTCATATTCTTCATGATATCCAGCACCTTCAAGACAGCGCCGGGCATAGAGCTCATACTGCCCGATTCCGGTAGCGCCACCACCATAACGGTAACCGAGCTTACCATCGTGGCCGTATCCGCTGAGGAAGTATACGTGAACAAGGTGCTGACCAACGTCGCGGGTGCCGAGGCGGTAGTCAGGAGCGAGCTT
>MIBM01000204.1:8805-13131 GCA_001830645.1 Spirochaetes bacterium RIFOXYC1_FULL_54_7 | reverse complement strand
GGTCGACCACTTCACCCGGGTCCGAAGCGCAGGCTGCCCATGAACCAGGTACCCCGTCAACAGGTACCCCGACAACAGGCATACCGATAACAGGTATCCCGGCGGTCGGCTTTTCGGGCAGGACCGGATCCCTGCCGCCGGAGATTCTCGCGGCCATGTTCTCCACCATCCATCTGGACATGACCTGGGTGGACGGCGACGACAAGGTCCGCTGGTTCTCCGACTCACCCAGGCGCATCTTCCCGCGCAGCCCCTCCATCATTGGCCGGGATGTGCGCAACTGCCATCCCGGCGCCAGTGTCGGTCGGGTGGTAGCCATCCTGGAAGATTTCAAGGCCGGAAGGAAGGACCGCGAAGCCTTCTGGCTGACCATGAAGGGCCGGTTCATCCATATCGAGTACTTCGCGTTACTCGGACCGGGCGGGGACTATCTGGGGACCCTCGAGGCCAGCGAGGACCTGACGGAGAAGCGCGGGCTGCAAGGGGAGAAGAGGCTGGCGGTTTGAGGGGGCCGCCACGGACTGAAACCGGCGTGGTGTGCGTGCCAAAGATCAGCGCCGGGGTCGACCTTTTTTGGCTTTTACCGGCACCTGGCTGGCTGCAGCAGACATGAAGCCGTGTTTGGCAAGGAAGGCCTTGAAGGCTGTCAAGCCGTCTGCGGGCACGGCGATACGCCCTCCTTCAACTTTCAGAACCAGTTTCCTGGCCTGGGGATCGGTGGCAAACAATTCCCGTAGCCCCGGAATTGGCGGCAGCTTGTACACCAGGAATTTTTCGGCATCCCCGAACATGCCGGCTTTGAGTTTCAGGGTATCGAAAAACTCCAACCACCGTTGGGGCGGATCCTTGCACAGTAGACTCCTGAACCTGCTTGCCTGCTGGTCCAGCTCCTTGACGGTGGTGCAACCCCGCATGAAGCTTGCCTCAGTCACCCGCCAGCGCTCCTCCCCTACCTGTTCTCCGATGCTCTGGAGGAACAGGCGGTGTTCAAGTGAATTGCCTTTAAAGGCTATGACCAGCAACTCGCTGTCCACAACGGCCTCATACTGCTTCTCCCGTACGGTCGGCCTGGTGTCAGTCTTCCCAATAACCCAGCGGCCAAAATCGCTCAGTCGTACTTCTTTCAGTGCATCGTAGGGCGACAGCGGCAGGGTGCGGCCCTTCCTGACCAGTGGCCGTTCCGGCTGGGCTTCCCGGATTTCCAGCACACCTAGGATGGCAAGAGAGTAACAGTAGGCCCTAAAGACAGGCAGCACGAACACCTCCTGTCTGAAGCGCCCGTTGACCTTGAAATTGCCATAGTAATCCCTGCCCACCTCCTGGCCATGGAGGGTCAAAGAGTCACCCTTGAGGAACAGGCTGTAGTCTTCCTCCTGGGGATCAAGGTAGGAGAAAGACACACCACGCATGCACAGTGCGCTGACCAGATTCCGGACATCAAACCAGCCCACGGATTCCGCCAAGGCATCCAGAGCCTTGGAGAGGAAGGCCCTGGAATCGGGAAGCTTGAAGCTGATGTTGTAGCCAGAACCCGGTCTCCTGCTCAGGTGGTCCAGGCATACAAGGTTTTCAAAGGCCTGGGACCAGTACGAGGCCATATGGACATGGTCGATGAGGGGAGCCAGGAACTCGGTGACAAGGATCTTTACCCCATCCCCCGGATCAGAAGGCCTCTTCTCTGGCTTCAGGTCGAAGCAGGCGCAGAACCTGGCCAGCAATTCCAGGGAATCAAGGCCCAGGGTTCCTCCTATCGGGAATTCGGGCAAGCCTGATGACGCCCGGAGTTGCTTGACCAGCCCTTTGAGCAGCCCCTTTCTGGCAAGCTCAGCTCTATGGTGCCTGGTCCAGAGTCCGGCGATCTGTTTCAGGGCCAATTGCAGGGCTTCCAGCACTGTGTCGACTGGAACCCAGGGTGCACCAACAGGTTCTGGTACCGGATGGATCTCGTAATCAGCCGGAGGGGGCAGCCAGGGCCTGAGGCAGTCGGCAATGGGTTTGTACAGGATCAGGGAAAAATTGTCCCCGATGGTGCACATGCCAAGGCCGGCCTCCGGAACAATAGCCCGGGAATAATCATACTTGCCACCGATAACCAGAGGTTCCGGATGATGCTCTTCCAGCTCCTGCAAGGGTATGTATCGATGGTAGGCCCCGATGGACAGGACCTTCTGCTGCAGGGGGCTCAGGGCTTCCCGGAAGGTGTCAAAGTCCCCCTGGGACTTGAAGTCCAGCCTGTGGGCAAGATGCTTGCAGAACCCGGCCTTGTCGAACTTGAGGTTCTTCTCACCCAGCAGGTCCTCAGCCAGGGCTTTCAGGTCCTGAACCCGCAACTCCGCCAGACCCCGGGCCAGGGCCTTGCCAGCAGGGCTCAGTGTATGGGGCTCGGAGCTGGGTTTCTCACCCTCAATCGGTAGGCTGAATTGCTTTATTGCCATGCTTTACCCCATCAAGTAGGCTATATCGTCGGCATCCATGGTCTTGAAGACCTCCGTATCGGCACCTAGGACTGCCGACACCAGCCCGGCCTTGCGCTCCTGCAGTTCAAGGATCTTCTCTTCGATGGTATCCTTGGCAATGATGCGGTAGCAGAAGACCGGGTTGCCCTGGCCTATGCGGTGGGTCCTGTCGATGGCCTGGCTCTCGGCGGCCCGGTTCCACCAGGGATCGAAGATGAAAACGTAATCCGCCGCGGTAAGGTTCAGGCCCACGCCGCCGGTTTTAAGGGTCATGATGAAGGCCTTGATCCCGGCATCTGTCTGGAAGCGTTCCACCAGGGACTGGCGATCGCTGGTGGCCCCGGTCATGACCAGGTTCGCCAGGCCCTGATCGTAGCAATCCTGGGAAATGTAGTCCACTGCCGCCAGGTAGTTGGCAAAGACCAGGCATTTGTGCCCGCCGGCACTCAGCTTGCCTATGGTCTCCCGCAGGTATTCCCGTTTTGCCGACAGGGCGGCATATTCGCCATCAGCCTCGGGAATGCTGGCAAGGCGGCGAAGTTCCGTGAAGGCCTGCAGGATCACGAAACTGCTCTTGTGGATGCCCTCGGCAGCTATGGTTTGCTCCACGCGCCTGAGCAACTCCACCCTGCGCCGATGGTAGGCGGCAAGGTGGGCAGGATCAAGCTCGACCAGGACTGTCTGTTCTGTCTTGGGTGGCAGTTCAGGCAGCACATCCTGCTTCAGGCGCCGCAGGATGAAGGGATAGATCCTGGCCCGCAGATCATGCAGGGCCTCATCGTCGCCCTTTTCCTGGATCGGGGTCATGTAACGCCGCATGAACTGGGCCTGGGAATCGAAGAACCCGGGCATCAGGAACGAGAACAGGCTGTATAGTTCGCCAAGATTGTTCTCCACTGGCGTACCACTGAGGGCCAGGCGGTGCTTCGCCTTGATGGCCAGGATGGCAGCGGCGGTTTTTGTTGCGATGTTCTTGATGTTCTGGGATTCATCCAGCACCAGATAATGGAAGGGGATGGACAGCAGATCTTCGATATCGTTCCGGGCAGTGGCGTAACTTGACAGGATGATGCTGGCCTTGCTCCCGGATATGGCCGCAGTATCGCGCTCGCTGCCGTAGTGCAGCATATAGCTAAGCTCCGGCGCAAACCTGTCCAGTTCGGCGCGCCAGTTGTGGATGAGCGACTTGGGCACGATGATCAGGCTAGGCGGTACATCCGCATCCTTACTTTCCTTACTTTCCTTACTTTCCTTACTTTCCTTACTTTCCTTGCTTCCCTTGCTTCCCTTGCTTCCCTTGCTTCCCTTACCGCCCTGCCTGGAGCCCTTCTTGTCTGCATAGATGGAACGCAACAAGGCTATCACCTGGATGGTCTTGCCCAAGCCCATCTCGTCTGCCAGGCAGCCGCCCATACCGTGGTGCGCCAGATACCGAAGCCAGTGTATGCCGTACTGCTGGTAGGGTCGCAGCTGGCCGTCCTTGATGCTGTCCTTTCCCGTTGCCGCCGCAATATCGTTGTAGGCGGTGTAGAAACCTTCGGCATTTTTCCAGACCTCACCGGTAGCCTCAACTATGCCGGAACGTGCCAGTGCAGGTACATCGAAGAACGACAACGCCACTGCATCATCCTCGCCCTTTACCTTGCGCACCAGGCGTTCCAGTCTGTCCACATCCTGGGCCAGGGGAAACGCCATGTTGCCATCGTTCAAAGCTATGAAGCCCTGGCTGCGGTACTCGGCAATGAAGCGGCCGTAGGGTATGGAAAAATCCCCGAGCTCCACCGTAGCGCTGCCTTCCAGGAAATCAATGCCCGAAGACAGGGCCAGCTTGAGCCTGGGTTTGACCGGATGCAGTTTGTATCTGGCCAGC
>MIBM01000204.1:8001-8733 GCA_001830645.1 Spirochaetes bacterium RIFOXYC1_FULL_54_7 | reverse complement strand
CCGGCTTCCTCGAAGACCCGCTTGCGGTACCCCCGATCCCAGCCCGACAGCACCGCGCCGAAGGCATCACCGGGATCAACCGGAAACACAATCTCCGCCAGGCTCAGTGTCCTGGCCTCATCGTCCAGTTCGACTACGGTGGTGATGTCCTGGTCCTCGAAGAAGCCCGGTGGATATCCGGGTACAAACGAGACCGGCCGCACATGCAGGTAGCCGTAGGAATCAATCTCCTTGAAAACCAGGGCCATGCCCGCTTCCCGGGGACGCTGTTGAAGGATGGTATACCCGGGGTAGCTGAGCTGGAAATAAATGAACCTGGACAGAACCATGGCCAGATAGACCGGCAGGTCGGCCAGGCTTACCACACCTTTTATGGCGGTGGCATCCAGCCAGAAGGAACCCATCTCCGGCACGCGGAACAGCTCGGCACCGGCTACGACATGGCGGGACGAGACTGCATAACGGATCTCGGAAGTGTTCCCGCCCGGAGCTCCTTCTGCAGGCAGCCCGGTCTTCTCGGGCAAGGCAACAACAGGCACAATCTGTACCGAGCCGTTTTTACTCTTCAACTGAAGGCTGGGCACAACAAGGGCCGGATTATAGCGCAGCGGCCGTAGTTCATGGTCCACCAGCATCCTGGCACTGCCCGCCAGATCCACAAGACCGGGTTCCGGATTGAATACAGCGTCAGGGTCATCATAGGCCGGCAGTTCCCGCCATACCAGCTGGGCT
>MIBM01000204.1:811-7990 GCA_001830645.1 Spirochaetes bacterium RIFOXYC1_FULL_54_7 | reverse complement strand
CTGGGCTTCGGCAAACTCCCGCAGCACTGCCCGTTCCGGCCCGGAACAGCGCCGGTATTCCGGTCTGGCCGGTTTACCCTTGCGGTCTACCAGGCCCATGAACACCCCATCGGTGCTACGGCTCAGCCTGAAACGGTAGTCCGTAGAACTCTTCCGGCTAGCTACCGGCACGGCGACTGCCTGCCCAGCAGGTGTCGGTTCAACTGCTGTCAGCGCAGCCGATGCTTTGGTGGCGGACTTGGATACCCTGGGGCCACCAGTTTTTACAGGCACGCCGGAAGCCGAAGAATCCTTTGCAGACTCCGGATTTTTTGGCGGGCGGCCACGCCGCTTCTTTTCTTCCATTTGTCAGGTAGATTCACACAAACGGGACTTCCGGTTCAAGATGGCCGTGCCTAAATTCAGCTTCCGTACTCCACAAGGTCCAGCCCGGGAATATCGGAGAAATCCTTGACATTCCTGGTCAAGAGGGAAAAACCATGCTGTATTGCCTGGGCTGCGATCCACAGATCCTGGATCCTGTGTTGTGTGGCCCGGCCGGATTTGGCCAGGCTGAACACGAGTGGACCCAACACCAGCCCGGTTTCTTCGGTTATGTGGAGTACAGGCTTTTTCCGCAATCGGTTGAGCGCTGCCAAGCGTTTGTTCCTGGTACCAGGGTCGGGTGAGTTTTCGACTCCGTATGCCAGTTCGGCAATGGTGACCGGCGAAAGGTAGACGGGAGCCTTGCCGGTGTATCGCTCGACATCCGCCGGGGAAGCGCGGCCTCTCTCGACATCGACCCAGATACAGGTATCGATCAGCCAGCCCATGGATCCTTCAATTCCGGAGCCTGTGAACCGGGTATTATAGAATCATCGAGCCACGTGGCGGCGGCATCTTCGGGCAGGGTACGGTACAGATCACCCATGGCCTCTGCCGCTGTTACGAAGGGTTCGCCAGGAACCAAGGTGCCTATACGGCGCTTGTTCCGGACAAGCACTATCTCCTCTCCTCCAGTTTCCACTGAATCGAGGACGCGCTTTATGTTTCTCGAGAAATCCGTTACCGACATAACAATCATAGGGGCCTCTGGTCCAATAGTAATCTGAATATTTGATTAAATCAAGAAATATGATTAATTGCTGGGGTAGCGCAACAAAGCCGTCCCGTGGAAATCCACAGGACAGCTCTTATCTGGCCAGATCAGGCATGGTGCCACAGAATCTGGATTACCAGATCAGTTCAGGCTTATTCACCCTGAAATAGCTTACCCTTGTTCGGTCCTTCCGCATAGATGAACTCGAATGCCTGGGTAGGTCCATCCGTAGGGTCCCACATCTGCACGTTGGCGCCATTGCCTTTCTCGCGCAGTTGACTGGCAGAAACGTCCAGCACGCGTTTTGAGCCATATTCGCTCTGGATGGTAAAAGTTGTACCATCCCCTTGCTTTGAAATCACCCACTGCTGATCGGCATCATCGTGCCTCGTCCATATCTGGACATTGGCACCCCTATCCTTGCTGTTCTTGGCATCAAGCATCCGGCCACCATTCTGGAATTGGATCCAGAAACTGCCGCTGCCATTGGAGAAGGGAATGAACTTGACCCGGCGATCCGTGCCGTTGTTCATGTCCCACACCTGGACATTGCGGCCGTCCTCATTGGATTCCTGGTCGTTGCCGGCCAGGTCCAGAAACTTGGTGGTTCCTTTGAGCCGTACATTGAAGATGCCCTCATGCAGGGCTGGTGCGGTGTTGGGAACACGGATCAAAACCCAACGCTGTGCCTCACCGCCATTTGCTGCAGCAGCAAGAACCTCCGCACCGTTGGTATTGGGTTTCAAGGGATCGACCTGGATCACCTCGTTGCTGGCCCGGTTGCGTATGATGTAGGTATTCGGAGAGCCGGCATACTCGAACTTCCATAACTGGTCATTGGTACGCTTGTTCGCGGATACAGCCACGGCCTGCCCGGCTGGTGCAGCCAGGACATGGGCGGGGAGATGGCGCGGGCTGATCGCATGCCATTCATTGTCAACAGCGATCATCTCAAAATGCCTATCAGCAGCCCGTTCGTTGGGCATTCCCGTCCATACCTGCAGCTTGGATCCGGTTATTTTCGGGTAGGTGCCGGAAAAGTCCCAGAATTTACCTCCGGCAATCGCCTGGACAGCATAGTAAGCCCGGGCCGGTGGTGCCATGAACTTGGCAGGGTCGGTGGCGCGGAAGATCCATTTCTGGTTCTCGCTGCCTGAAAGGATCTGTTGGCTGATGTTTTAACCGTTGGCCGCAGCCTCGAGGCACAGGCCATTGGCCCGGTTGACAATAAAATAGGTGTCCGGCTCATCGGGGACTTGCTCCATCTTGAACTGGGAGGAATATCGGGCGTTGGACATATCCCATAACTGGACTCCCCGGGTCGGACCTTTATCACTGGCTTCCAGGACCGCGTCCAGCACATAGACCGAGTGCTGGGGCTGCAGGAAAACCCAGCCGTCTTCTACCGTATTGGGAATCACCTTGATGAAGCGGTCCGCGCCTTCAAACTTCTGGGTGATCCGGTCCTGTTGGTACAGGGTCAGGTGTTCACCCTTGGTTTTGGCTTCCGAGTGGTAGCCAGGCATATCCCAGAAGGTTCTGAATGCCTTGCTTTCCACCATGTAAACCTGGTTAGACAAGGCACCAAGATTCACCAGCTCGGGAGGCAGGGGATATTGCTTGAGCAAGACCTGGAAAGCCTGCTCCAGTTCCTGGCGGCGGGCAGGGCTTGCGGCCAGTTCCCAGATCGGGCGCAGGCTGTTCTGGTCAAAATCACAGAGCACAGGCCGGCTTTCTATACCCTGGGCCCAGAGGGTGTACTGGGAATAATCCCTGATGTTGTTGACGAACTGGGCATTGCCGCCCACGACCCGCAACTGGGTCTTGGTGTTGCTGGCTTCCAGGGTTTCCTGATGTTCCGTCTTCAGGTCCGCGCTGCCGCTGATCAGTTTGTACTGGGCTTCCACGGCGACCTTGATGCTGCCGGCGCTGACCGTATTCGAGGTAGTGGACACAGCAGTATAGTCGGCCCGACCACCCAGATAGGCGCTGGCAATGTAATGGGTGCCGTATGCGGCAAACAAGCGATCAGGCGGCAGGGTGTTGATATCATCCCTTACCCGCGGAACCAGTATGGAGCGCAGTCTGTTGACATCGACAGTATCCAGTGAGATGCGCCACATGTTGTTGGCATCCATGTAGGTATAGAAGTAGCGTGAGCTGCTGCCGGATTCACTGGATGAAATGTTTGTCTCTATCGACCCTCTGAAGAACAGGCCATCCATCTTCAGGCCGGCATTTGCCGCAAGGCTTTTGGAGTACTGCCGAACACTGCTCCCCTCGACGGTGCTTACCCGATGGTCGATCACCGGCTCTAAAAAGATGCCCTCTGGAACCAGATAGGTACTCGTGCCTATGGGCTCTGCACGGGTCTTCTGCAGCTCGAAGAGCCGCGCGGGTTTTTTGCTGGACATATCGGCATAACGGCCGAAGACATCATAACCGAAGCCGATCACGTCCAGGCCGGGTGACTGGATGGCAGGGGCATTCTGACCAAAAAGGGCCGAGGCAGCAAACAGCAGGCAGGACAATACAAAAAAAATTCGTTTCATGGAGACTCCATTGCGTTGGAATGTTGAAAGTTCATGAAAGCGGCACGGCTGGCAGGAACAGGCATCCTCCCAGTCGTGCGCTTCAGCTCAGATCAGTTCGTGATCGGATACTTCACCTGGATCAGCTTCATCGAGCCGGACCGGCTGTCGACAAAGACAACTCCCTGGTAGGAAGTGGAATTCGCGGCATCGATGACCGAGAAGGGTTCCATTGAATCGGCTTCGATGCCGATATCAGTCAGTCCCGCCAGGCTCAGTGTTACCGGATAGGATAAACCGCGTGCGGCATCGGCGATTTCCCACACCTTGAGTTCGTCGGCATTCTGGTCCAGGGTGAGCAGGTAGGTATCCGCCCAGACCGCGATACGGTCTACATTTGTACCCATTTCCAGGACTCCGGCTTCCCTGACAAGCTTGCCTGCTTTGTCGCTGCCGGTATCAGGGCTGCCAACCTCGTAAAACCAGAGGTGTCTGGAGGAATCGAGGCCCAGTAGATACCAGGTGTTGCCCCGTTTGATCATCTCGAGGCCCTTCAGGTTGGGTTTGATCTTGGTGGCAAAATCACTGCGGATGAATGGAGAATTGGTGCTGTCCCGCACCCGGCGACCCTCGATATACCCATCGCTCTTCTGGTAGGCAAAGACATAGACTTCCTGGCCGGACGAATAGGAAACCGCGTGGGTCATGGCGAATTTCTGGTTGATCTCCCCCACATTGCCTTTATAGGTCCCATCCCCGGGTTTGAAGGCGGCGGCCCGTTCCAGGCCGGTTCCATCCTTGGCATGGTAGAACCCCTTGAACGCTCCAGCATTGATCACTTCGATAGTGGCCCAGCCGGCGGACCAGTCCTCGTCATAGATCCGCTTGCCGATGCGGAAATTCGGAGCAAGCTGGGATACATGGGTGGTCCCTTCCTTCTCCTTATGGACAAAGATGAAGGTTTTGGCGTTTTCGAGGGTGGTTCCGATGTTGTAGATACCCAGATTGGTCCACCCCTTGCTCCAGGTATCGCTGAGGCGCTCGGTGAAGGTGACTGGTTTAACCGCATTGCCGGGATTGGTCAGGACAGCTGTTGACTGGGCCGCCAGCGGGAACGCCAGAACAAGAAAACAACAAAGACCAAGGATACGGATACTGGGTTTCTTCATACAGACCTCTTCTGCTGCCATGAGTGCTGTCGCTCTTGGGCCAAGAGCCAGCCATCAAACTGAAAGTGGGATGATCTGAACAGGTATTTCTCGACAAATCTACTCTGGGGAAGCAGAAAGTCTGTAACATCGGTTCATTCAGTGCTAATGCTGGCAACGCCAGCCAACGGGGATGGTAGGTTCAAAATTTGGCATTGTCAAGGAATAATGGAGATTTTTGCTCTATTCAATGTTCAACAGACCACATCGTGCCAGGCTGGTTGCTTGAGAGCTCAGACCTAAAAAAAGGCCAATCCAGAGATAACCTCTTGCCATCCCGCAGAACACATATAAATAATTATGAACTCATCTGCTGCCGGACACATGGGCCGGGGAACCTCCGTCTTTGAGTTCCCGCAGACCTCGCAGGACATAGGATTCTTCCAGCAATGCCGGATGGTTTCCGGGCAGAAAGGATTTCAGCCGGGTGTACTCTGCAAGATGGTACTCCGCGTCGGGTGCATTGCCGAGCCGGACAGAGCAGATGGCAGCGATGAAGTGAGCGCTTGCCTCCTGGGTTTTATTGATGCCTGCCAGCGCAAGCACAGTCCTGGTCAGCTCCAGTGCCCTGGCATGATCCTTGCTGCCGTTTTCTTCCATTGCACTGACAAGAAGCTGCTGAGCCTCATTCAGGAGACCAAGCTCATCCTTCAGCTTGGCGATTTCCCGGTTGAGCCATAGAAGCTGTGGGTCGATATCGTCCTGTACACTTAAACGATCATATTCCTCCATTAGGGTGATCGCTTCGTCGAGCTTCTTCATCCTTGTCCGGGCATATATGACATGAAAATAGGTTTCGCACAACTCGCTGTGGGTGAAGGTCCGCCGGTTCCGGAGCATATCCTGTCCGATTCGCTCGACCTCCTGCCATTTGCCGCTTCTGTTGAGTTCCATCAGATAACCATTGTCCGGGGTGATGCACCCATAGAGAGACAATGACAGGGCAAGTGCCAGAGCAAAGGCAACAGGCCGCCTGTTTGCCAACCTGGTCATGGAAATACTCATCTCATTCTCCTTGCAGGCATGATGGATAAGGATGATCCAAAGTACCGGGACCGTATATGGAACTCCGGGTGGATTTTGATACGCCCGGCTACTCCTTAGGGTGAAGTACCCCAACCTGCTTCAGAAGCTCCCAGCGGCTCCGGATCCCCAGCTTCCGGAAGCTGTTGTTTATATGCTTTTTCACCGTCGATTCAGAGATGAACAACCTGTCGGCAATGGAGGCATTGGTTTCGCCATCCAGGATAAGACGTAGCACCTCCCTCTCCCTTCCGGTTACTGGCAGCGTATCGAGATGCACCCAGTCAAGCCTGGACCGCTCCTCCATCGTTCTTCCGGGCACCTGGAGGTCCCGGAATGCCCAGACGGCGGTGATGGTACCGACACTCAGCTGATACCAGGGAGTGAAGTCAATGACGAGGATGGAAATGTATACACTGAGCTGTGGAATCTGTTTCAGGATGTCAAGGAACAGGCCTGTCAGAAAGAATCCCGAACAGAACACCAGTGCCTTGAGAAGGCCTTCCCTGCGGGCGGAGAGTCCAATCACCTTCCTGTTCAGTTACAGCACCAGCCAGCATATGAATACATACCCCGTCACAATGATTTCCATGAGGTTCGGCAGAATGGAATAGATGATCAGCGGCGAAAAAATACCCGCTGCAATGATGCCGATCATGATCCCGGTCAGTAAGGGCGTCAACCTGAAACGATGGAGGGCGGCGGTGAAGAGGATCAGAAAGACATACCTGCTGCGGCTGATGATCAGCCCGATGCTCCACAGCCGGTGCATGCTGAATGCCCTGGTACTTCCCAGAAGCAGTCTGGTCAGAGGAGCCCCCACCAGTTGCACCATGCCAAGCAGGAAGAAACCGAAGAAACTGGCGATCAGCTATGAGGGTCTTCTGGCCAGGTAATACAGCAGATACAGACAGATCACCGGCCCATGAAGGTTGGCAGGAGGCTGGAGATCGGAAAACGATATCCCATCGTTGTGGTTCCTGGTCGAGGATTAGCCCCAGAGTACGCTGGCTCCATCCACATGTCCATGGCCAATGCCTACCATCTTTCATTGATTCGCCGGTACATGCTGGATATAGTGACTCCATGATGGAATGCATCAATTTCACAAAAAGCTTCGGCAAGAAGTACATCCTTCGGGAAGCGAATCTTGTGCTGACTCCCGGAGCCTGGGGACTGACAGGTCCGAATGGTTGCGGGAAGTCGACGTTCTTCAGGATACTCTGGGGAGAGTTGCCCCTGGACTCCGGAGAACTGCGCTTCGGGGGTACACGCTACTTCTTGGACAGCCCCTCATGGAGGGGTCTCATTGCACCGGTACCAGACGGGAATGCCTTGA
>MIBM01000204.1:259-789 GCA_001830645.1 Spirochaetes bacterium RIFOXYC1_FULL_54_7 | reverse complement strand
AATCCGGCGACGGGGCGACGAGCTTGTGAAAATTCTCGGTCTGGAAGAAGCAACCGGAGCAAAGACGGTGGAAGACTTGTCCAAGGGAAACATGAAAGCGGTCGCCCTGGCCTTGGCACTCCTGCGGGATGCACAACTGTACCTGATGGACGAACCATTCGCGGGCTTGGATGCGGAGCGGTCCGAAGTTCTCAAGGATATCATCCGGAAACTGGCTGGCCGGGGGAAGACGATCATCTATTCCTGCCACGGCAGGAGCTTCCTGGAGGATTGTGCCCAGGGTTGCCTGCGTCTCCTGGACGGCCGCTTTGAGCGGATCGACCCGGCAGATATGGATGGCCCGGAATCCAGGGGGAGTGTCGGGTTGGCCGGCAGCTTGTCATGGCTGGTCTGAATCCCTGGGCCAGGGAACTATGGCAGGGAGAGGAGACCCTCCGGAACCGCAGCAAACCCCAGGGTATCCTGCGTTTCATATTCGGTCTTTCCCTGGGTCTGCTCCTGATCAGTGGCCTGGTTGAATTCTACACCCT
>MIBM01000204.1:0-246 GCA_001830645.1 Spirochaetes bacterium RIFOXYC1_FULL_54_7 | reverse complement strand
AAAGGTACCTTCTTGCCTGGAGACATGGTCAAGGCCCGGATCTTCATGGGCTTGGTATACTGCCTGCCGTTGATGCTGGGTTCCCTGAGCCTTGCATCCCCGGGCAGGCATGCACTGCGACTGGAACTGCTGCCTGTGCCCAAGGCCAGGCTGACTCTGATACGTCTTGTCCGGATTGCCGCCCACCATGGACCTTTGTTCCTCCTGGGAGTCATCCTGCCGGATCTTTTTCTCCTTGGTGCAGGA
>MIBM01000203.1:11703-14594 GCA_001830645.1 Spirochaetes bacterium RIFOXYC1_FULL_54_7 | reverse complement strand
CCGTACCGGAAGCCCAGGCCCTGATGCGGCGTGAGAAGATACATCGACTGCCCGTACTGAACAAGTCAGGCAAACTGGTAGGTATTGTCAGCGCCTCCGATCTTTCCCATGCATCCGCAGCTCCGACAACTTCCCTGGACATGTACGAACTGCATTATCTCATTTCAAAACTGACGGTTGAAACCGTCATGACCAAGGAGGTGGTCACAATCACCGAAGACCTTCCTATCGAGGAAGCTGCACGGATAATGGCTGATTCGGACATTTCAGGCCTGCCTGTGATGAGGAACGGTGTAGCCATCGGAATCATCACCGAATCCGATATCTTCAGACTTTTCATATCCCTTTTCGGAGCCAGACATGCAGGTGTCCGCCTGACGGTACTCATGCCTGAAAAACGTGGAGAACTGGCAGCAGTCAGTGGAGCCATAGCCAAGGCAGGTGGAAATATCGTGTCCCTTGCTACTTTTGAAGGCGAAGATCCTACCAACCATTATTGCACCATGAAGGTTGGTGGTCTTGAACGCCAGGCTCTGATCGACGTTGTTTCACCTCTGGTTGAGCGTGTTGTCGACGTACGGGAAAATATCTAGAAACCAGCCACACAGCGATGGATGAACTGCAGCAGGTCATTCATACCAAAAACAGGGCGTCCGGAGGCCTGTCGTATCAACTGGCTGAAGGGCGCAAGGTTGGTGCATTCCAGCACTATCGATCCAATTTCTGGATGATCAGCCATCATTTTCACAGACGCCTCGCGAACCTCGCCTTCAAGGGTTTCCAGGTTCAGGAGCTTGCCATTGTCGGCATATACTTCAGTGAAGTGCTTCCTGCTGTCCATGCCCATGATGCATACCGGTATATCGTTCTGTGACCAGCCGGCACCTCTGCATTGCCTGTCAGTCAGGCTGCTTTTTCTTATAGTCATTATGCCTACGGGCTTCTTCGTTCCTGTCAACTGCCAGCAAAGAGGAACCAGCATCAGGGTAGAGGTGAAGACAGGCACAGATACGGCCGCTGACAACTCAGACTGGAAAGATGCCAGTAGTCCACAACTGGTTGTTATGGCCCTTGCACCTTCAGATTCCAGTTCCCGGGCAGCCTTGACAAAGAGTGGCAGGAGGGCTTCTGCAGGATCCTTATTGTTGACCAGCTGAGGTAAGGCTCCCTTTACGACTTTAAATTTTACCGCAAAATCAAAACTGGCAGCGTTGCCTATATCACCGGGAAGCCGGGGGAATGCGGTATCCAGCATCAGTACACCAATGTGCTGTCCGTAATTGGTATAGCCACCCCTGATTTCCATGTGCACTCCTATCTGTAGATGCAGAAAGCCCCTGTGGCCTATCGTCGACCTGCAGGGGCTTTATATCATACCGGGAGGGGGCTTGCAACCGAAGGATGCCTACAACTTCCTGGAGAAGATGGCAGTGATCACTATGATTGCCAGGCCCAGGAGCATGAGCGCCAGCTTGTCGGCCATCGATATGATTCCGGCAACAGCCACAAAGGCGATGGCTACAGGAACCACGAACTTGATGAAGAAGTACCAGATATCAAAGGCATTGAAGGCCAGGATTCCTTCATTGGAAAGCTCAGCCCGGAGATCTTCTTTCTTCACGAACCAGCCGATGAATACTGCCAGGAGTAGGCTGCCCACGGCCAGGAAGATCTTGCCGGTAAGGATATCAAAGAGGTCAAAAGCACCAACACCCAGAATGGGGATGGGCATGCCCGACATCACTCCCTGAGACAGGGATGCCAGTACACACATGACAACCATGATTCCCGAGGACATGAAGACTGCATTCCTGCGTACCATTTTCTTCTGGTCGATCAGATAGGCTACCACGACCTCGAGGAGGGATACCGAAGAGGTGAGGGCTGCCACGGTAAGGGAAACGAAGAAGATGATGGACAGAAGTATGCCAAAGGCGCCCATCTGAGCGAATACTGACGGGACTACAACGAACACGAGGCCAGGTCCTGCGGCCGGCTCCATACCGAAGGCAAAGAGGGCCGGGAAGATGGCAATGCCAGCCAGGAGGGCCACACCGGTGTCCAGGGCGGTTACAATGAGCGCATTGTTTGGAAGCTTCTGGTCTTTCTTGAGGTAGCTGCCATAAGTGATCATACAACCCATACCCAAGCTAAGGGAGAAGAAGGCTTGGCCAAGGGCTGCCAGGAAGGTTGCGCCGGTAACCACCGAGAAATCGGGTTTGAACAGGAAGGAAAGGCCTGCGCCTGCATTAGGCAGGGTAATGCTACGGATTGCCAGTAGGATGAGCATGATGAAAAGGGCTGGCATGAGGCTCTTGCCAGCCTTCTCTATGCCGCTGGATATACCCTTTGCGACAATGACGATGCTCACGACCATGTAGATGGCCATCCAGATAAGGGGTTGGACTGGATTGGAGATGAAGCCACCGAAGGCATCGCCGATGGTTTCAGCGTTTGCCAAAAGTCCAGTAAAGGACTTGAACACATACGCCAAAGCCCAGCCACCAACAACCGGGTAGAAACCCATGATGAGGAAGCCGGACAATACACCGATTATACCCGCAAAGGTCCAGTTCTTGTTGTATGATTTATAAGCGCCAACAGCAGACAAACCGGTTCTGCGGCCGATGGCGAACTGAGCCAGCGGCGGCCAGCACAAAGCCTAGCCGCGAAGTCCACTGTTCACGTTTTTCCTGCATGTAATACCCTCCTTTTTTGCACACCTATAAGTGCTTCGGGGATGGTAAAACATAAGCCGGATTTGATCCAGAGTTTCTTTTGCTGCAAATAGCTTTTTTTGAACCGCTTGAATCAATAATTGAAACGATCTGAAGGCATGCTGCAATCTTATGGCTCGGTCTTAAAACGAACAACCCGAGGCTGCAAAATTG
>MIBM01000203.1:11015-11603 GCA_001830645.1 Spirochaetes bacterium RIFOXYC1_FULL_54_7 | reverse complement strand
TCAGAAGGCTTGTACTAGAGGATCAGCTTGGCGCCGAAGGTATACTTGAAATCGCCGTTCATGTACCAAGGCATGATTTCATATTCGCCACCTCCGAATTCATCCCAGTAAGTTCCTGTCAAAGTGCCTTCCATGGGAACAATAAACGTTCCCTTGAAGAAAATCCCAACGCCACCGAGATTGAGCCCAAGGCCTGCGCCGAAATCAGTGTAGGCAGACGCAAACATAGGATCATCAGGACCTAGTGAATTATCAGGAGTTTTATCCTCTTGGTTCTTGAAGTCATAAGCGTTCATGCCGAAGCCAGCCTGAACGAAAGGATCAAGGAAAGCCCGGCCACCGAAAAGATGATAGGAAGCGTAGATGTTGACGTCATATGACCACATGTCTGGATATGTGACCCACCCAAAGTAGTCATCAAAGTAATCAAATGTTGGAACATCCTGATAGTTGAAAGCCAGACCAATACCAAGCTTGCCTAGGATTATTTCGCCGAATACACCCCAATACGTGCCGGTGCCCTCTGAAAAGTCATCAAATACCTCTGAGAGGGATGGAATGTTGCCCATTTCGTCTTCGAATACATAC
>MIBM01000203.1:9309-10995 GCA_001830645.1 Spirochaetes bacterium RIFOXYC1_FULL_54_7 | reverse complement strand
CACGAGCTGGGCAAAGGCCCCGGTCGTTATGAACGCCACCATTGCAAGCGCCAGGAAAATCTTCTTCATATTGGTTACTCCTCTTCGCAGGTTGAGTTTTTCTAGCCCTGCCCTACTAATATAGCCGGGAAACAAGAAAAATCAACTCCTTTTATGTGAAATCAGTTTCCATGTTGTTTACTGGCTCGCTTGGCGCTATTATGAAGATGCGGAATATAGTACGTTTTACTCATTATTTCAAGGAGACAGAACCATGAAGGCACTGAAGAATCTCTTGGTCATCCTGCTGGCCTTTACCATCCTGAGTGGGGCTTTTGCCCAGTCCAGGGTAACTCTGACGGTCATAGCCAGCGAGGGACCAGCCCAGGTCATATTGGATGGCAGGTTGCTTGGTGTGGGCAATCCGCGCCTGGTAGCCCAGGTAGCTCCAGGCAATTATGAACTTGTCGTACGCAAGCCAGGTTTACCCGAATACAGGCAGCGAATAACTGTTGGTTCGTCAGGCCTCACGGTAAACGCCCAGCTTGGCGGTGCGCCTGCACCTACACCTGCCCCGGTTCCAGTACCGCAGACTTTTACTCTTACGGTCAACTCGAATGTGGCTGGTGCCCAGGTATCGGTCAATGATACAGCCATAGGTGCCGCACCTGCGGCTGCCACAGTGCAGGCCGGCAACTACAACATCAAAGTGAATGCTCCTGGTTATGAACCCTACAGCGCAACGGTTACGGTCAACGGCAACCTGACCCATACAGCAAGCCTGAAGGCTTTGGCTTATCGTACTACAATAAACGCCAATGTTGTGGGAGCTGAAGTCTTTTTCAATGGTATAAAAGCCGGAACCGTGCCCTTCCAGGCCGACCTGGTACAGGGCAGCTATAACCTCAAAGTCAGCGCTCCGGGCTACCAGGATTATACTGCTGGTATTTCAGTAACCGGTTCACAGACCATCAACGCGAACCTCATACCCCTTTACGCAACCATAACGGTCAACGTGCCACCCCTATTCCTGAACAAGGGTGCCGAGAATCCTGCTTCCCGCATAGAGTTCTATGTTGACGGAACCAGAGTCAACGGCCTGGTAACCCAGGTTCAGCCTGGCCAGCGCACGATACGCATAGCCTCTGGCGGCTTGTCCATGGAGACGGTGGTAAACCTGCAGCCTGGCAGGTCATACACCATGGAACCCACCTTCACCATCACGATTAAGTAAGAAAGGCATTGATTTTTTCGATTCCGATGAATTACGAGCCCGGGGACATGAAGCCTCCGGGCTTTTTTTATAGCCTGAACAGTTTTTTGAGGCTGGCCTTGTTAACAATGCGGTGGTGCAGGTAAAAAAGGATGACAGCAGTGGGAACAAGTGCAAAGGCTACGACCACCGACCAGTCAAAGGACAATTGTCCAAGGTGGTTCAGGTCTATGACTACTTCCAGTCCCGCACAGAAGATGGCAATGGCACAGAGTATGATTGACAAAGTATTCAGCCCCCGGCGTTGCATTCCCGCTAGTATGGCGCCCATACCAGCCAGGGTTCCGGCCAGGAGGGCGGTTATGGGCAAGCCATAGCCCAGGAACCATTCCAGGTGGCCATTGAAGGCATCCAGGGCAAATACGAGTACCATCAAGGACGGAGCCAGGACGGCAAAGAGCCGCCAGGGCTTCCGCACCAGGATGAGTGGCATG
>MIBM01000203.1:8050-9302 GCA_001830645.1 Spirochaetes bacterium RIFOXYC1_FULL_54_7 | reverse complement strand
CCAGCCAGGTACCGATTATTATGACCCCCGAGTAGCGTGACCATGAAAAGCTTTTGTTCAGGAAGAGGTTGGCAAGGATGGTTACGATCAGGGCAATGCCGAAGGTCAGGGACAGCAGTTCCAGTGCAATATGCCGTCGGTCAAAACTGCTGAGATCCTTCAGGAAGACCGGCTTATCCGGTATTTCCTGAACCAAGGGGTAGTCCTGGGGGCCTGCATCTGCTGTGGCCGGGCGTTCCTGGACAGCGGTTTCGCCGCAGAGGGGGCAGATTCCGGTGTCGTCGGCCAGTATGACGCCGCAATGGGGGCAATAGTTCATGGGTTGACTCCTCTTTGATATGGCAGGGCTCCTGATGGTGTGTAGGGTTCGTTGCAACGTACTGTCACCGGTAGTCCAAGTCTCGCCAGCCTGGCAAAGAAGGCCGTTTCAAAGTCCCGGTTTGCCATGCAGCTGCCTATGGTTATGGTCAGGGTTTCCTTCCATGAGAATACGCCGACATTGGCACCATAAAACATCCCTCTCGGTAGTATGAGTCCGAAACCTCTGACCTGGCTGGCGAAGGGTTCCGGCATGCTTATGGTGCCAAGGTTGGATATGGATCCTGAAAAGGCTTTGGTGCCTATGTTCGTGTTTATGACCCGGAGAAGCAGGGTTTTAAGTGGCAACAGCAGGGCCCTGCCGATGGGATTGCGTTCGCCACCGACATTGCGTCGTATCTGGCGCAGCATTTCCTTTTCTTCAAGGCCGAGCCTGAAGCCGTGGTGGACGCGGCGGAGTATCTCCTCCAACGACCAGTGGCCAAGCCTCATATCTATGGCTGGTGAAACACAGAGAAAGAAGTTCCGGAGGGTTCTGGATGGATAGAGATTCCTGAGGTTTACGGGAATCTGAACAGCTATGTTCTTGAGGGCCCGCATGCGCCGCCTTGGCGGGAGGGCTTCGTACAGATCCTGCAAGGTTGCGATGTGAACCGATGCCAGTAGTTCCGTAAGAGTGACTTTCAGGCTTTTGGCGGTATCCAGGCTGATCCGCAGGGGAATGTTTCCTTCGGTTTCACGGTACTCCAACGTCCTGCGCCTGCCAGGCATGAGGAATGCCTTGGCAGTCTTGACCGGGTTAGGGCTGGATTTGTTGAAATATCTGCCATAGGCATCTTCTTCTTCTTCAGGATCTATGGGGTCTTCTGGCCGGATTATATCTCCCAGGGCTTCCCGGGGCAGGTCGGTTCCAAGGCCGCCTAGCTGGAGATAT
>MIBM01000203.1:7731-7991 GCA_001830645.1 Spirochaetes bacterium RIFOXYC1_FULL_54_7 | reverse complement strand
GGCGGTGATGCGGCACAGGGGGCGCCCGCGTCGATACGGAAGAGGAGCAACAGGCCAAAGGGCCTCTGCCTCTACACGGGGTGGATTGGCCGCAGGCTCCAGGTAGTGCCAGAAGACACCGTTGCGCAGTTCCACAAAGAGGTAGGGGAACCGGGGCGCTACACGCGCAAGGGCAAGCTCAAGCCGGGGCAGCTGGATGGTCTGGTCAAGCTCGAAGGACAAGCGGTACACCAGGGGGCCGGAGGCCCCTGCTATGGCTG
>MIBM01000203.1:7421-7670 GCA_001830645.1 Spirochaetes bacterium RIFOXYC1_FULL_54_7 | reverse complement strand
TGTCTTGCCTGAACTCATGCGCATATCATAATCCTGTTTCGGGATAAATATCGGCTTTTTCGTAAACCATCATCTGGTGGCTCCTTGAGGTGACAGGCAAGCGGTACTTTTCCTTACTGGCGCTTTAAAGTATAAAGTCTGGATGGAACAATCAAGATCATACGCGCTGGTTACTGGCGCTTCAGGCGGTATTGGTAGGGAATTCGCCCTTTTGCTTGCCGCCGCTGGCAGAACTTTGGTACTTGTAGG
>MIBM01000203.1:3754-7343 GCA_001830645.1 Spirochaetes bacterium RIFOXYC1_FULL_54_7 | reverse complement strand
TGACTTATCTGAACCGGGAGCCGCCACACGGTTGCATGCCAGTTGTGCTAAAAAAGGCCTGGTCGTGGACACGCTGATAAACAACGCGGGCTCGGGGCTTTTCGGCCACGCCATCGATCTTGATCCCCAAGGGATCGAGGCGATGGTAAATTTGAACATTACCTCTCTCACAAACCTCTGTTCATTGTTTGGACGGGACATGAGGAAACGCAGCTTCGGGGAAATCCTGAATGTAGGCTCCTTTGCGGGGCTTAACGCGACGCCTTTCTTTGCCTCGTATGCGGCTACCAAGAGTTATGTGCTCAACTACAGTCTGGCTCTCAGGGCGGAGTTGGTATCTGAGGGTATCAACGTTTGCTGCCTGATGCCCGGCTATGTCAGGACGGACTTCGACACCAATGCCGGCATAGAGAGCGATAAATACAAGAGTTTTTCCCATGCAAACAGCATGGGCGCAACCGAAGTTGCCAAGCTTGGCCTGAGTGCACTGGCCAGCCGCAAGCCCGCTGTAATTGCAGGGGCCAGGAACCGCTTTGCCGCCTTCCTGTTCGGACTGCTGCCCCGGACCGCGCCTCCAAGGATAATGAAGAAATTCCTCGATCAGCTGGCCTGACGAAATCCAGATATCAACAGGATAATGCCATGAAGACCAACTATTCCATCATACCTAAGTTGCTCAAGGAAAACCCGGCCTTTGCCTGGCGGATCGTGCGTGCCTTTGCCATGCAGTTCAAGTCTCTGGTTGTAGACAGGGTCTTCCATCCTGGACAGACCAACGAGCTGGCCCTCATCTACTTCCGGCTGACCCCGCTCTGCAACCTGCGCTGTGTGATGTGCGGTCAGCGCGGCGACAAGGGCGTGCTCAAGGGCTCGTTTGCGGCAGAAGAGTCGAAGAAGATTGTGCCCCTTGAAGACTACAAGCGCCTGGTGGACCAGCTGAAGCCGAAGAAGCCCATAGTCTATCTATGGGGCGGTGAACCCTTCTTGTATCCGGACCTGTTTCCCCTCATAGACTACATGATGGAGGCCGGCCTGACGGTAAGCGTCAACACCAACGGCACCTATCTGGAGAAATATGCCAAGGAGATTGTGGAGCGCAGGTGGCATGCCTTGTTCGTGTCCCTTGACGGCTTTGAGGAGACTAACGACCGCATCCGTGGGGATGGGTCGTACAGGAAGGTTATTGCAGGCTTTGAGGCCATAAACCGGGAGAAGGAGCGGCAGGGGGCTACTTTGCCATACATGGGCATTGTGACAACGGTAAACAACCTGAATTACAAGGATCTGCATGCCCTTGCCGAGGCCACCAGGAGCTTCAAACTGGCCTGGCATTTCTACAACCTGGGCACCTATACAAATGACGAGATCGTGGATCGGCAAAGGCAGTTCATGCGCAGGGAACTGGATACCGAAATTGCCTGTCTGCCGGCCTATGCTACAGGCTACAATGAGGGCATAGACGGACAGGAACTGTACGATGTGCTTACCAGGATACACGCGATGGATGTGGACTACCCTATAGTAACCGTTCCTGCCCTGAAGCCGGACAAGATAGACATCTACTATAAACAGCTGGACGTGCCTGTCCGTACCCGGTGTACGGTACCCTGGAGCCAGGCTAATATTGATTACGATGGCTCAGTATTCTTCTGTGCCGACTACAATGATTATCCACTGGGCAACATCAGGGAGAAATCCTTTTTCGAAATATTCAACGGCGAGCGGGCGGCACGATTCCGTAAGGCCCTGAAGAATACTCCGGAGGGAATGTTCCCGGGTTGTGTCCGCTGTTACCAGAACATGCTATGCGGCAAGCGGGTTCAGGGTTTCTGATTCGTGTTGTTAGCCTGCTGACAATGCTGTAAATTCCATCACGCTGCTGTGATAGTTCACCAGGACTCAAGGAGGCATGCAATGTTTGAAACGAATGTTCTGATAGCCTTTGGTCTTACGGTTTTTGCAGGCTTGTCTACAGGAATAGGTAGTGCCATCGCATTTTTCGTCAAGAAACAGACGCCACGTTTCCTGTCGGTGGCACTTGGTTTTTCCGGCGGCATGCTGGCCATAGGCATAATCGACCGGCTTGTGCCGGCCGAGGTGAACCCCCACGAGCCGCATTGTGAGGGTCATGAGCCAATTGGTGCCTGCAAGGACCGCAAGGAAGAACACAAGAAGAAAAAACTGCTGCGCATGGGAACCATGACAGCCCTTGCCCTGGCCATACATAACTTCCCCGAAGGACTGGCTACCTTTCTGGCAGCCCTCAGGGATCCCGGTTTAGGTGTGGCAATCGCCATAGCAATAGCCATCCACAACATCCCCGAAGGAATCTCGGTCTCCGTTCCCATCTATTATGCCACGGGAAGCAGGAAGAAGGCTTTCCTGTATTCCTTCCTCTCCGGATTCGCAGAGCCTGTTGGTGTTATAGTGGGCTATACCATACTACGGCCCTTCATGAACGATGCGGTATTCGGTGTGTTGTTTGCATCGGTTGCCGGCATCATGGTGTTCATCTCCCTGGATGAACTGCTGCCAACCGCAAGGGAATACGGCGGCGGCCATCTGTCCATCTACGGGGTTGTAGTAGGCATGGCGGTCATGGCCATGAGCCTTCTGTTGTTCCTGTAGGTTTACTCCTGGTTGACCGATATCCGCACGGGATACCGCGTGCACCAGATTACCGCAAGCAGCGGTCACGGTAGGTTGGTATATTGGCCTCTGCTGTAAAATCTGCTAGGATCCCGGTAGCCTGTGTGGCATAGATCCAGCCAGCCGGAGTGAGTGGTATGGATCGGCTGATTCCTGCTTCCGAGGGAGTACAAAATGATAGAAAGCATACCCGGGGACCGATACGATTCCCCCGAAAATATCCCGTCCTGCCTGCGCGAATATCTCATGCTCGGGACACGTTGGAGCCCGTACACAAAATTCTTCGGCGTCATGTTCCGTTGCAGGACTCTGGCTGTGAAGGGTCTGTATGATGACAAGGCCTGGTCCGACAGCTCCCTTGAGGTTATGGCCAAACTGGAAACCTGTGGCGCCCGTTTCCACATTTCCGGGCTGGATCATGTAAGAGCCCTGCAAGGTCCTGCGGTCTTCGTGGCCAACCACATGAGCACGCTTGAGACAACCTTGCTGCCCGGGCTCATAACTCCAATACTGCGGTGTACCTACGTAGTGAAGGAGAAACTCATGCATGGCCCCATCTGGGGACCTATCATGCGTTCCCGTGATCCCATCGCGATAACCAGAACCGATCCACGCAAGGATATGGACACCGTCATGACTGAAGGCATGCGTTTGCTCGGCGCAGGCAGATCCATCATCATCTTTCCCCAAGGTACCCGCACCGATGTTTTTAGACGCAGCGGATTCAACAGCCTGGGTGTTAAACTGGCATCAAGGGCTGGCGTTCCCGTGGTTCCTGTAGCACTGAAGACAGATTACTGGGGCAATTCACCGGTATTCCGTGGCTTTGTCCCCGTGCGGAGGCCCAGGCCAGTGATGCTCGAATTCGGTGCAGCCATACCCGTTTCCGGTCGGGGCAAGGCCGAGCACGAGGTCTGTGTAAACTTCATAGAGTCGCGGC
>MIBM01000203.1:2081-3739 GCA_001830645.1 Spirochaetes bacterium RIFOXYC1_FULL_54_7 | reverse complement strand
CAGCAGTGATTCAAGATGACAGCGCGCCTGCAACTGCTGTGCAAGAGGATTCTCAAGCTCAAGGGAGCCCCACGCCATAGGCATGAAGGCACTGTAAGCCTTCAGATAGTCAAGATCGGCCAGCGATACATACTCATGGTGGTCCCATTCACCATGCCAGGGGTTTGGAATGCCTGGTCGAAAGGCAGATAAATGGCAGCAGCCGATGTGGTAGCGTTCAGCAAGCCTGCGCATGGCCGTATCATAGCCAGCCCTGCCAAAAGCCAGTGCATTGGCCCAGTGTGAAAAGTCCGGGCATAGGCCCCCAATTGACTCGAGTTCAGCCTCATCGGGGAACTGCTCAACATTCTCCACAAAGAACTTCTTTGCATGCCTGGATGGAATGGTTCCATAAGGATGGGTGCTTGCAGACGGGTGCATATTGAAGGCTTCGGTACCAAAGCGTTCACAGAGGTACTCCAGTTCGCCCTCATCGAAGTCAGACCGCGCATGTACATGGGGTATCCGCAAGCCGGGCAATAGTTCAAGTTCCCGGTACAGGCTGCTACGCTCATCCCTGTCCATACAGGTCGGGAAAAGTGCAATTTCGTGGATACCTTCATGGGCTAGATCCTCCAGAAATGCCGGGATACGTTCTTTCTTGGTGCTTGTAAGGCCAGGGATGATATGCATATGCCACTATAGCCCGGGTCTTTGATTCCCTGCCAGAGGGGTCAACGAGTCAGCGGGCTTATTGGGGCCATAGGAAACAGCTGGATCTTCATACAGTCTTCATACAAGCACCTTATTCTGCTCCGGAAAGCACAGAACCCTTTCAAGGAGCGTTTATGGCAGAAGGTCAGCAGAAAAGGCTAGGTCTGGAACTGAAGATCAGTGGCATGAGTTGTGCCCATTGCGAGCGGAAGGTGGAAGCCGCAGCGCTGGCTATAGACGGTGTGGAAACAGCACTGGCCGATGCCGGCAAAGGAAGGCTTAGCCTTGTGCTTGAGACAGGCAGGGATTGGGCGTGGACTGAGCATGACAGGCCAGGAAAGGCTGGCATAAAAAACAGTGAGGGGACTGAGGGGACAGGGCTTGAACTGTTTCAGGCCAGGCTGGCTGAGGCTCTGGAAGCTGAGGGATATGCAGTGGTCAGTAAATCCGGGGTAGCAGGAGTTCGCCGGGATGGTATGGTTGCGCTGGCCATAGGTCTGTGCATAGCCGGGGGCTTTGCGTTGGCTGATGCTCTTGGGGTATTTGCCATTATACCGACCATAGACGCAGGAATAAGTATCGGCGCCCTGATTGTGACCGGCCTTCTGACCTCCCTGCATTGTATATCCATGTGCGGCGGCATTGCCCTTTCCCAAGGAGTAAAAGGCGTTCTTCCCGATAGCACTGGACCAGGATCGATCTTACCAGGTACCCGTTATTTCGGGGCTGCCCTGATTCCATCCCTGGCCTACAATCTTGGCCGTATAACGAGTTACACCATAATTGGTGCCCTGGCCGGGGCTGCCGGGGCTGCCATGAATATAGGATTCCTTGGGAAGGCAGTGCTGATGGCTGTTGCCGGACTATTCATGATAGGCATGGGTCTGTCCCTTGCCGGATGGTTGCGCCTTCCGCGTATCAGCTGGCCAGCCTATGATCGGGTCAGAACCCTTGCCGGTATCCGT
>MIBM01000203.1:0-2064 GCA_001830645.1 Spirochaetes bacterium RIFOXYC1_FULL_54_7 | reverse complement strand
TTATGCGGTGGGCTTGGCAAACGGTTTCATGCCCTGTGGCCCCTTGCAGGCCATGCAGGTATACGCCCTTGGCAGCGGATCCGCCGGAGCGGGAGCCCTGGCCATGTTTGCCTTCTCTAGTGGAACCGTACCGCTCTTGTTTGCTTTCGGGGCTGGAGGAGCCCTGGTTCCGATCCGGTATCGCGCCATGGCCATAAAGGCCGGAGCGGTTCTGGTGGCCTTCCTTGGCATCACTACTCTTGGGAGAGCCTGGTCTCTATCAGGTATGCTGACACCATGGGATGGACTCCAGGTGCGGTATGCGGCAAGTACCATCAGCCCGCAGCCGGCAGCAATACAAAAACCATCCCTTCCCTCAGGCAAGGTGGCTGCCCTGGTGGATGGCATACAGCTTGTCGAGATACATGTGGGCCCCAGGAGTTATGGGGAGATCGTGGTCCAGGCTGGTATTCCGGTCCGGTTTAATCTGAAGGTAGATCCTGGTATTCTGAATGGATGCAACAATGCCATTGCCATACCCGCCCTCGGCATCCAGCAATCACTGACTTTTGGGGACAACATAGTTGAGTTTACCCCAGTCTCTGTGGGGGTCATTCCCTATTCATGCTGGATGGGTATGATACGCTCCAGGATCACTGTAGTGGAAGCAACTACAGATGGAAGCCTGACAGGCGGCACTGTCTATACTGCAGGTTTCAGGGGGGCTCCTGACCTGTCTCCAGCTGACACCAGCCCAGCTTCCGGAGGGCAGGTCGGCAATGGCGCTCTTGAGGGGTTCATCAAGGCTGCGCAAGTTCTGGAGGCATGCTGTCCCTGAGAGTGCATGCCTGAGGTCTGTTTCATCATGGAGATCTGTCCCCATCAGGGCGGGAACCTGTGGGGTAGAATGTTCTTGACAGTAACCATCAGGTATATTACAATATACCCTAGGGGGGTATATAATGATCATCAAGACCATTCCCATACGAGGTATGACCTGCGCTTCCTGTGCCAGGGCCAGTGAAAGAGCGGCTGCGAGCCTGCCAGGGGTTAATTCAGCTTCGGTCAACTTTGCCACCGAGGCTCTGACCATAGAATTTGACGAGACAAGGCTGGGTATCGGAGATATCGCTAAAGCCATCGACGACGCCGGTTACCAGGCTGTGCTGCCAGAGGATACAAAAAGCGCGTTGATACCCATTGGTGGTATGACCTGCTCTGCCTGCGCATCGGCTGTTGAGAAGGCAGTAACCAAGGTTCCCGGAGTCAAAACAGCCTCAGTCAACTTCGGCAGTGAAAAGTTGTCGGTTTCCTGGAATCCGGACAGCGCCAGGCTTTCGGAAATCAAAAAGGCAGTCAAGGATGCCGGTTACCAAGCCTTGGCCATCGATACGGTCGAGGCTGTCGATGCCCATGCGGAAGCCAAGGCAAAGGAAATACACTCACTTCGCAATCGCTTCATCGTTGCCATCAGTGCGGCTTTGCCGCTCCTCTATCTTTCCATGGGGCATATGCTGGGCTTGCCTGTTCCCAAATTGTTGCAGGCCATGCATTACCCTCTCAACTTTGCGCTGGCCCAGATAGTACTGACCCTGCCCGCGGTGATAGCCGGTTTCCGGTTCTATACAGTAGGTTTCAGGACCATGCTCAAGGCTAACCCGAACATGGATACCCTGATAGCGATTGGCACATCCGCTGCCCTGATCTACAGCTTCTGGTCCACGGTGCAGATTGCCTTGGGTGATTTCTCGGGGACAGAGCATCTGTACTACGAGGTGGCAGCTACGATCCTGGCTCTCATACTCCTGGGCAAGTATCTGGAGGCCCGTTCAAAGGGCAGGGCCTCGGAGGCCATCAAGAAATTGATGGGCCTGTCCCCTAAAACGGCCCTGGTGGTCCATGAGGGGGGCGATATCGAGCTTCCTGTGGATGAGGTCGAGGTCGGCGATGTGCTGAGGGTAAGACCCGGCGAACGGGTACCCGTAGACGGTGTGATAACCGAAGGATCCAGTGCCGTTGACGAGTCCATGCTAACCGGAGAAAGCCTTCCGGTTGAAAAGGCTCCAGGAGACAAGGTGGCCGGAG
>MIBM01000202.1:9647-12847 GCA_001830645.1 Spirochaetes bacterium RIFOXYC1_FULL_54_7 | reverse complement strand
CCAGGAGCTCGTACAGTTGGACAGGCTCGTTTATACCTACCACGCGGACCCGGTCCAGACGGCGGCACAGGAAGGCTCCACCAAGCTGGGCATGGGTATCGCCACTCAGGAGTATCCAGGTTCCGTACTGCTTGTTCACTCCTTCCAGACGGGCGGCCAGGTTGACCGATGATCCCATGATGGTATAATTCTTCTTGCGCTCGGTGCCCATGTTGCCCACCACCATGGCCCCGGTGTTTATGCCGAAACGGGTCATCAGGGGGCTTGGGCTGAGAGCCTCTTCGGTGAAACGGCGGTTCAGTTCTGCCTCGACTTTCCGCATGAGCAGGGCGGCGTTGCAGGCCCTTACCGCATGGTCTTGCAGGGCAATGGGAGCGCCGAAGAAGGCTATGATGGCATCTCCCTCGAATTTGTCTATGGTGCCACGCTGATCCAGTACCTGGTCACTCATGGCCGAGAGGTATTCGTTGAGCAGGTGAACCAGGGCGCTGGGGGTCAAAGCCTCTGAAATTGTGGAGAAGCCCTTGATGTCGGTGAACATGGCCGTCATCACCCGTTCCTCCCCGCCGAGCTGCAGCTTGTCCGGATCCTGTATGAGGTCGTTTATCACGTCTTCCGAGAGGTACTGGCCAAAGGCATCGGTAATGAAGGCCTTCTGGGAGTTGGTGCGCCTGAAGTTTACAATGAGAATGGTCAGTATGGTGGGCAGCATATAGCTCAGCACCATGAGCTGGTCCAGGTAGACACCGAAGCGGACAAAGATGCCAAAGAAGCCCGCAATGAGCATAACGAGCAGGATGGCCGAGAGTGCCAGACCCTTGCCCGGGCTCAGCCAGTGGAAGAGCACCGGGATGAGCAGGCCAAAGGGCAGCACCAGCAGGAAGCTGAACCACCAGGGCCTGTCGGAGATGTAGCTGTCCTGGTAGATGGTGTTCCAGACCGCAGGGAAGGTTCCAACGTTCATATACTCTTTTTCAAAGGGATTGACGCCTACATCCGTGGTCGATTTACCCGAGTAGCCCATGACGACGATGGAACCTTCCAGTTCCCGCTGCAGCACTTCGCGGTTGTCCCGGATCCGCTTTATTGTGGCCAGCGCCTCGTCAAAAACCAATTGCAGGGATTCCAGATTCTGCTTGATCTGTACAGCCTCGGCCGGATCAAGCGCCGGGTCGGCCAGATGGTTTTTGTAGTAGGCTTCAGCCTCTGACCGGACCGGACCGGACAGGAAGGCTTCCACCTCGTCCAGGTAGAAGCGTCGAAGATCACGGTATTCATCGACCCTGCCCCGCTCACCGGTATCCATGCCCTGTTCCAGGGCCTCGTCGGCTTGGGATAACAGGTCCAGGAGGCTGACCGGACCGTCGTACAAGGCCAGCACCCCCAGGGAATCCAGTATGCCAAGGTTCGCGTTCACCGACAGGAAGTCCTCCTGATCCAGCCAGAGGCGCAGGAAGGATACCTTCCTGAAGTTGTCCATGAAACCGCCTTTTGGCCAGTGGATGATGAAGCGGCCGTCCTGCCCCAGGGGTATTCGTATGTCCCGCTTGCCCAGTACCGGATGCATGGCATCAACCAGTACGATGGCGTTTTCGTGTATCCACACCCTGGGCTTGCCGAGCCAGTCCAGGAGTACGGCCAGGCTCAGGTGGGGGTACAGCCTGCCGTTATATTCGAAGAAAAGGTCAAGTCGCCGGCGTACGCCATCGGAATCGATATGCTGCACGACGCTACCCCCCCCAGCCATGCCGCGCAGGACAGGGAAAATGCTTGAGCTTACATAGGGCACCTTAGGGAAGGGGTGCCCTTCAGGCGGAACCGCTACGCTGTGAAGGGCCACCTTTTCTTCCAGATATGCCAGGTGTTCCTCGCTGAGCTTGTAGCCTTGGGCCTCCGAAGGGCTGACTGTGGCATAGGCTTTGCCGAAAAAACGACCAGCTCTGCCGAGAAATTCGTCATTGTCCCGTACTGAAAAGGAAACCCTGGAATACAGGGTTTCCTTCTGGTAATCCTTGTAGGACCAGAAATCATCAAGAAGGCCATCAAGGTCATCCGGGCCATAGGATTCGCCGATCAGGATAGCCCGTAGAAGCTGGTCTGTCACATTGGCCAGACCGTCGAAACTGTCATCGAAATACAAAGGGAGCTCGTTCCTGAAATAGTCTTCCCTCACGACCCGTGGACTGGCATCAAGGAACTCGCTATCAATTCCCAGAACCCTGGCCCCGAACTCCGCCATGGTGATCACACCCCTGGCTATGATGTCCCTGCTCAGGGGATACATGTTCAGTGCCTCGATGGTGCCATCATCAATGTTGGCTATGACAAGTTCCGGGGCCTGTTTTATGCCCGGCTTGGCCAGAAGGCTCAAATCGTAGAGGCGCCAGCCGGCATCACGGTAGGCGGGTACAAACAGATAGACAGTCGCGAGCAATATTGCCAGAATGCCGGGAACCAGTAAATCCTTGACGATTGGATGTTTCATGTCAGAATTATATTCGAAATCTCTGTTTTTTCCAGTTCTATTCATATATTCTTGGTAAGGTAAGGGAGGATTGCGTGAGCCGAAGCCAGCGACTGGTAATAGTGGTTATTGTTATCACTGCTTCCGCACGGATTCTCTGGGCCCAGTCGAATACTGTACTGGACTTGTTCCTTGAAAACGAACAGGCATCCTTCGGAACCAGTGTGTATCTGGTGCTTGTCGCGGCAGGAGCGATGGATGAAGACAGTAGTCCAGCTGATGCTTTGCGTCTCTATGCGGAAATTGGACGCAGGCCACTGAGGGGGAAACAACTTGATGATCCACTGACCGCCGGTGAGCTTGGCCATGTACTGTTCCAGGCCTTGGAAATTTCCGGTGGTATCATGTATTCCATCCTGCCTGGTCCCTGGTATGCAGCCAAAGAGCTGGACCACAAGCGCCTGTTACCGGAAAAGAAGTTTGCCCGTCAGTTCCTTTCACCGTTCGAGGTCGTCTATGCCCTGCAGAAGGCTCTGGAACTTGGCCAGGTGGCAGATCGATGAAGCAGCTCGGTCTTCTGGTATGTGCCCTGCTGCTGCACGGTTGGCCAGTCCATGCACAGTCAGCCACAGATCAACCGGTCACAGCCCAGGCCGCCCCGGTCAGGGCAGGCCTGGATGCCGGCCTGGTGCTTGAAGATTATGCACTGGTACTTGGAAGCTGGGACAGCAGCTTG
>MIBM01000202.1:9004-9609 GCA_001830645.1 Spirochaetes bacterium RIFOXYC1_FULL_54_7 | reverse complement strand
ATATTTCCTGATTGAAGGCAGCGAGTGGAGCATCAGCGCCAGGGGCAGGCTGGACCTTCCACTGGCCGTACTTGATTATACCGATGGAGTCCTTGTGACCAATCTGGATATGCAACCCCTGGACGGAGATCTGGAATCCCTCGTTCTGGCTGGCAACCTCAGCAAACCGGATTCAGTATTCCAGCGTCTGGGCCTGAGGTTTGGCCGTTTTGTCATGTCCGACAGCTCCAGGATGGTCTTCAGCCACACCCTGGATGGTCTCTCCGCCAGTTTCCAGGGCAACCATTTTGGCCTGGGCATGTACGCCGGTTACAATGGCCTGCTGAACAAGAGCAGTTCAAAACTGCATCTGACACCAAGTGACGAAGCTGACCTGCTCAATGACGGCAACTTCTTTGCCCCGCCCCGCCTGGTGGCTGGCCTAACCTCCCGGATGGCCAATACCGACAACAGCCTCTCGTACTCAACGGATATTGTGTACCACCAGGATTTGAGGAACCTTGTGAGCCCCGAAAGGCTTATCCCGGAAGAAAGCCTGGCGGCTACAGGTGACCAGGATGGCGGCTTGTATTCCACCATACACCTGGTGTACCAGTTGAGCGCCT
>MIBM01000202.1:6530-8993 GCA_001830645.1 Spirochaetes bacterium RIFOXYC1_FULL_54_7 | reverse complement strand
AGGATACATGCCGACCTGATAGGCATAGCCCAGACCGGCCATAGCCTGATCAAGGTAAGTGAATATTCATACAAGCCCATACTCGCGGGCGCTGCCATAGGTTCGCTTACGGTTTTCCCCGGTTCCTTCCACAGGCTTTCGCTGAGTGCGGGCTGGAGCAGTGGTGATGGCGAGTATCGGGATTCCTGGGCAGAAGGCGCTGATTTTTCGCAAGATCAGGAATATAGTAATCTCTATAAATCCCTGAGTTCGCCGCCCTTGGGTATGGTCTTTGATCCGAATCTTGGAAACCTGGCCTGGGCTGACCTCCAGTGGTCCGGCCGCCCCCTCGGGGCTTCCACTAAAACCTTCTTTTCAGATATGCAGGCCAGCCTGAGATGCCTTGGCTTCCTACGTCCCAGACAGGGCCCCGTCTCTGATTCCAGGGCAGCGGCTGGCAGTGTAAACCCGTACCTCGGGGCTGAGGTAAACCTTGGCCTGTCTTTCAGACCCCTTTCGGATCTTGGCTTTGGCCTGTCCGGCGGGTTTTTCATGCCAGCAGTCTTTACCGGTGGCGCCTTCGAGAATACCGCTGATGCAGTGGAGTTCATGGTAAACGGTTTCGTTTCACTGAGATTCTAAGGAGGCCATGATGGCTATACGACAATCAGGCACAATAATCGCGTGTGCCGGAGCACTGATTCTGCTCATCATGGCAACCCCGGCTTATGCTCAGTCGGCGGTGATAAGCCAGCTGCGTGGCAAGGTTGAAATAAAGCTTCCCGGAAAGACCTGGACGGTTCCCACGGAGAACCAGGAGATCCCGGCCAGCACCATGGTGTCTACGGGCATCAACGCCTCAGCCAGATTGCAGATAGGCGGCTCCAGCATGGTACTGCAGCCTTTGACGCGACTGAGCCTCGAGGAAATACGCGTCCAGGTAGGGCAGGAGTCCACCAGGATAAACCTGAACACCGGTAGGGTCAGTGCCCAGGTGCGCTCCACTGCTGGCCGTGAAGTGAGCTTCGAGGTGCGCAGTCCCGTGGCCACGGCATCAGTTCGTGGTACCGATTTTGACTTCGACGGCGCCCGTCTCCAGGTAAGCCAGGGTTCGGTGGTGGTCATCAATCGCTCCAGCCAGCAGGTGATTGTGGGTGCCGGCGGGCGTACCACCGCAGGCAACAAGGACGCCCCAAAGACAGTGGCCGCCGCCCTGCAGGAGAATACCCAAGCCTCGCCTACAACCCTGCCGCCCCCGCAGCCTTGCCTGCTCCTGCGCTTGCCGCCGTTGTCGTGGCAGCCGAAACCGGCAGTCCCGGCCCGACCCCCATAGTCCCCCCGTCCACCACCAGCGTCTGGATAAAAGCCACCATCCAGACAGGCCAGTGAAGGAGCCTGCATGAAGCTTCACCCAGGAATACCAGGCCGACAGGACTCAAACATGAAGATTAACTGGGGAGGAATGCTGGCTGTTGTGGCCACCCTTGTAGTATTGTTATTTGCCACCTCTTGTCAGAACCCGTTCTCGCGGCCCCTCCCCGATACTGTTGACCTGTCGCTTGAAATAGTGCTTGGGCCATCCAGTGCCAGAAGTCTGAGCGCTCCCGCCGATTTTGCCGGCAAGAGGCTGACTGTACGTCTCCATGCAACGGACGGCTCAGACCAACCCGGGACCGTGCTTTCCAGCTTCTCCACCGTACTTCAGGAACCGCCCTCGACCGGCACAACAATTACAGTCCCAGTTACCTTCAATGCTGTTCCCACCAGAATGGATCTGCTTCTTTCCGGTTCCCTGATCGATACAGATACGGCCAACACCGTGTACTACACGGCTCAGTCTGGCCGCTTCCAGGCCAGCTGGACTATAGCCACTGAGGTTGATCTACCCTTTGCCAAAGTAACCTTCCCGGATACCACCAAAACCATCACCTCCTTCGGTTTCCGCAAGAGCTTGAATGCGGGTCCGGGTCCGGGGCTGGATCAGGACTATACCGCTACCATAAATGGAACAACTGTAAGCCTGGAACTTGCCGAGGGGACAGACCCTGCGATCCTGACCAACCTTGTTCCGACCTTTGCCCATACGGGAAAGATAGTAGCAGTCGGGGGGACGTCCCAGATCAGCAGCGTTACAAAACAGGATTTTTCCAACCCAACCGGTCTGGTCTATGCTGTAGTCCCTGTCATCGGTTCTCCCCAGGAGTATACGGTCAGCATAACCATAAGCGGGTATGTCCCTCCTGATACGATATCGTTCCTTCCCAACAGTGGAACCGGATCCATGGCTGACCAGCCGGTATCCAATGGGGAGCTGGTGACCCTGGCTGCCAATACCTTTTCCCGGGAGGGCTATACCTTCGAGGGCTGGAATACCGAACAGGATGGCGTTGCTGGCCAAGCCTATTCCGATGTCGCGGAGTTCACCGTGGGAGCAGCGAGCTTGGTGCTGTATGCCCAATGGACGCCGATAAGTTACAGTATCAT
>MIBM01000202.1:0-6471 GCA_001830645.1 Spirochaetes bacterium RIFOXYC1_FULL_54_7 | reverse complement strand
CCGTGACCCTTACGAACAACGGCTTCAGCCGGGTCGGATTCCGTTTTGATGGCTGGTCACTCAGTGCCGGTGGCTCGGTGGATTATTACGATGGTGCAGGCTACACCCACATCCTGGCGGTCGACAGGACCCTGTATGCCATCTGGGTGGAGCTTGGTGCCTTGACAGTGACAGTTACCGTCGTGAATCCAGCAACGGTGGATGTCAGCCTCTCCGGACCTGCGGTACTGAGTCAAAGCGGCCGTTACGATGCATTGCTTGATTTAACTCTGCCAGCTTCCATGACGGTGAATGCCACAGCTGACCTTGGAACCTATCACTGGCTGCTTGATAATGTAACAATTCATGCGGCCATGGAGGTTAATCCCGGCTCTCTGGGGCCGCACTTTGTGGCTGTGGATTCCACACAACTAGGTTATGGGGTTCATTCCCTGACGCTCATTCTGATCGATGGTGACGATGTGCCATATTCGCACCAGTTTTCGTTTGCGGTTGAGGAGTAAGCCATGAAAAACAAAACCCCTGCAATATGGCTTTGCGTTAAACTGTTTGGTCTATTCCTTCTTGTTACTATTCTGGTGGCCTGCACCAATCCATTCGGATTATTGCAGAAAGAGCGTAATTCGAAATCCCCCGCTCAGTTGATCGATGGCAATGGTAAAGGTACTCTAAGACTCAACTTCAGCCAGTCTGGCCAAGGTAGAACCATAGCTCCCGGGACTATAGACCCTACCGATCTGAGTTATACCATAACCCTCACCCGCAGTGGTTTCCCGGACCTTGTAGCTGCCGGCTTAGTCTATGCTGCCGGAGGTCAGGTAGTAACTGATATTGAACCTGGAGAATGGCAACTGATAGTGGAAGGTTTTCTGGTATCGCCACCATCAATTGAACCGGCGTACAGGGGCAGTATGTCTGTTAACATAGTTGGAGGCAACAATCCGGTAAACCTCACGCTTGACAGATTGCAGCTTGGTACTGGGGACCTGACTGTGTATATAAGCTGGCCGATGGACAATCCAGCCGATCCATTGGTTGATAGCTATGAGCTGCTCTGGACGGATAACCTGACCGATTACCTGAATGGCGTGGGAGTGGTTCCTCCTTTTACCCCAAATTTCAGTGATACCAGTGCTTACTTGTCTATTGCCGCAGTGGATGTGCCCAGTGGTAACTATTATATGACTATTATCTGGAAAAAAGATGTTATCATAATAGGCTATACCAAAGAGGCCATACAGATTTATGATACCCTGGCTTCGAATAAGACTATACCATTGCCTGCTGGCAGTTTTTCAAGTCCGCCTCCGGTACCGACAAATAGTGTAGCTGATTATTTACGGGACATGAACTTTGATCTGACTGAAGTCATCCTCACCTGGGATGACATTTCATATACCGAGACAGCTTACAGGGTGTATCGCAGTATAAACGCCGGCGCGCCAATAGTGCTCGCTGGCAGCCTGCTACCCAATAGTACGGAATACATTGACACTGATGTAATAGGGTTTGCTCTGGGCGATAGCGTGGTATACACCATTGCCGCTGCCAACAACTTCGGAGAGGGAAAGACAGATACCACTGCCTCTACCCTACGATCCATGAGCTTTGCGATGGGAACTGCCACAGCGGGTACCTTGCCCCCGAATAGTCTGGTGTTCTCCGGGGAGCAGTTCAATCTGCCCAAGGGGGGCAATCTCGTTGGACCGTACCTGGCACCTCCGGATGAGGTGCTTACCCAGCGTTTTACTGGTTGGCATGACGGAGTTGCCTTTTTCTATGAAGAGCAGTTCTTAACCATGCCCGATGAAAATGTCGTATTTACTACGCAATGGACAGATGACACCATTGTCAATGGAAAGGTTGGACCCGCTGGTGGTTATATTTTCTACCGGAATCCCAACCCAACCTGGTCAGACGATGAGGGATGGCTGTACCTTGAAATTGCACCTCAGGACGAAGAGGCTGTCTGGATAAGCGGCAGTGCTACCCAGACAACAACCAATGGCTATACCGGGCCTGACATTGGCTGGGGCAAGCTGAACACCATGGCCATCATGGCCCAGGATGGCCATACCGCCAGTTCGGCATCCCAGAGCGCCGGACTGATAGCGGGAGGCTTCAGTGACTGGTTCCTGCCATCCGAGTATGAGCTAACGGCTATCTATAATAATCTATGGGTGCCGTATTTTCTGGGGAATTTCGTGTCGCCGAATATCTATTGGGCATCGAATGAAACCGATGCCTCCAACAGTCGTGGCGTGAGCTTCAACTTTGGCAGCGCTGATTCATACAGTAAATCAGCACTCCAGCATTTCAGACCCATCAGAGCCTTCCGGACGGCCAATCCTGCCTGGCTGGTCCGGTATCACCCCAACCAGGCTGATAGCGGAGACGCTCCTTCCGGCCTTTTGCATTACGAAGCAGGCGAGTCGGTCAGCGTAGCCGATGCGGGTAGTCTGGGCAGGACAGGCTATATTTTCCAGTACTGGAATACACAGGCGGATGGTGGTGGTGTTTCATATGCAGCCGGCAGTGGTAGCTTTACTATGCCTGGCGGCAACCTGACCCTGTATGCCAAATGGAGGCTGCCTGACATCCCATCCGCGCCAAGCGGTCTTGACGCGGGCCTGAGTTCCACTGGTGTTCTGCTCAGCTGGACTGACAATGGCGGTACCGAGACAGGTTACCGAGTGTACCGGGACGGTAACCCGCTTCCTGATGCAATCGGCCCGGATGCAATCTCCTTCGAGGATACCCCGCTGACTGGTGGGACATCGTATGAGTATTATATAACTGCTTATACCGGTGATGGCGAATCGGCCCCCAGCAGTACCCTGACCATCACTTACCTGGATTCCTTTGTGGGTACTGGTGATCCTGCCAATGCCTCGGTCGACCAGGACTTGACTCTCGATTTCTACTATCCTCCTGTCTCTGGAGCTACAGAGTATTCTATCTACCTGTCATCAGATCAGGCCGAGGTCATCAGCTTGAACAGCAATGCTTTGCTCCAGAGCGGTTCCACAACCGATTTTACTGTGGGTCCTCTGAGTCAGAGTACCCTGTATTACTGGCGGCTGGTGGCCAGCGATGGGAATCTGGCGCAGCGGGTCAGCCCTGTTTCCAGCTTTACCACCGGGGCACAACCCTTGCCTGTAAACACGGTGACTGCAAACCTTGATGCCTGGGGAATCCAGCTGGGCTGGACCCATACTGCGAGCGGTCAGACCGGCTACAACATCTACCGCAACTCAGTTCTGCTTACCTCGGTTGGTGCCGCAGCGGTGTCGCATCTGGACAACACGACAACCTATGGATCAACGTATACCTATGAAGTCAGGCCATTCAATGGTATCGGGGAGACCCCTGGTCCTACCACTAATGCCACCCGCATCGATACGCCCATTCTGGTGTATCCAGCCAATGCAGCCGCGGCAATCCGGCTGAAACCCAGCCTCAGCTGGAACCCTGTGGCTGGTGCGGCATTCTACGATGTCTACCTGTCTACCGTTCAGGCAGATGTATTGGGACTGGCTCCCATGGCCAAGGTGGCCGATGCTATCGGCGCTGTCACCTTTACACCTGCCACCAATTTAAGCGAAGACCAGCACGATTATTACTGGCGCGTAGTTGCCCGCAGCCCGGAAGGCTTTTTAACCAATAGTCAGGTCTTCAGCTTCAGCACCCGTGGCGATACCCAGTATGTCGGTCCGATGGGGAGCAATGCCGCTGAGGGATCCTTCTATGACACTCCATTGCAGACCATAGGAGAAGCCCTGGCTCGAGCAGTCAACGGGGACACGATACTGGTTATGGAGGGAACCTATCTGGAGACCTTGGTGGTGGACAAGGACATCCTGCTTATCGGCAGCCATGACAGCAACTTTATGTCGCCTTCGGTGGACACCAATCCAACCATAATCCGGAATCCGACCAGTGGGGCGGACAGCGCCACTCTGACGGTGGGCTCTGGTGGAGCACTGAACCTGCAGGATGTCCTGATAGAGAACGGACTGCCGGGCGGAAATTTTGCTGTCGATGCCATGCGGGTCCTGGATGGGGCCAGCACTACCTTGTCCAGTGTAAGGCTGAGATCAGGGAAAGACGTCTCAGGTTCATATCCCGGTGCCACTTCGTCAGGCTTGGCAGCTTCGGGCTCCGCGATTGTCACCATCACCGGTGATACCCAGTTCATCATGGGTCACACCCTCGATTATCCCTATCTGGCCAGGGGTCTGTACACGACCGATACCTTCAGCGGGACCATCACCCTGAGTGGCGTTGACAATATCTTCAAGCCTGTCCAGGCTGCCCCTGGTCAGTCGGCCATTGAATACCGTTCTGTCCAGCTACTGAGCGACCCTGTTCTCCAGTCCACTGTAAGCATCAGTGGCGCTGACTTCCAGCTGGGTCAGTTAAGTACGGTTCTTGGCAGTAAGATAATTACCATCACTGCCCCCCAGACTGCCGTTACCCTGGAGGGGAACACCATCAGGGAGGCGATCAATACAACAGGTTTGAATGTGGGTATCTATGCCCAGGCCAGCCGCAGCCTGCTGTTATGGGGCAATATATTCCCTTGGGATGACTCAGGTGTCAGGGACGACGATGGCACGCATATAGCGATCCATGTGGAAACGGCAAACCACCTGAGCCCACCGAGGATACTGGGGAACAAGATAGCCTTGGGCCCGAATATTTCAGCCAATAGCTCCAACGCCATCCAGGTCGATGCAATCCAGGCGATAATTGCCAACAATGTAACGTATCGGACCAGCGCAGGTCTGGCTACTGATAGTGATGGGAATACCCACTATGCTATAAAGTTGGGCACGGCTACAGGTGCACCAAGCTCGACTATTGTTGGCAACACCCTGGTTGTAGACCGAGTGGTTTCTGCGTATCAGAATTTTTTCATCCAGTATGTCCCACCATCCGCCGGGCATGGAGTTGTGGCCAACAATCTGATGATCGCAGAAACTGCCACCGCCAAGATTGACTACCAAAATTATCCGCCCTCAGACGCTACAGTGACGGTGTTCAACAATGCCTTCGGACCAAATACGGCCATCCAGATGCCTGCCATTGTTACCGATCCGATCAGTACCCTCAATGGCTATGCCTGGGCAGATGCCAATTATTACATCGATGTTCATGGCCTTGATACCCGGGCCCAGTGGTTCTCGACCCTTGCCGCCTCCCATGTGGATATACTTACCGGAGGAAGTAATGCCTATCTGGGTGATCCGGATTTGAATATCGATAAAAACAATGATCCCCGATCAAACCCGGTTTCCATAGGTGCCTATGAGGTGAACTGACAGCACCAATGAAATGAACTGACAGCGTTCAGGACTAATATTGAATCTGCCGGGAGTTAGCCTTTGGGCTTGGCTCCCGGTTTTTATCTAATGGCTTCGTGGCGGTAGTTCGGCAATATCCCTCTCCGCCTCCACATCCCCCTCCGCCCTGACCCAGGCCACCACCTGGCGGTCCGGGTTGTGTATCTGCAGGTGCAGGCGACCACTGCGCTCATGAAAGAGCCCTTCGATTGGACGGTGGCCGGTGAGGTACCGTGGCTTTTGAATTTCCGGCATAAAGCTATGCAGCATGGCGGCCACCGAGCCAGGCAAGGCTTCGTCATTGCCTGTCCATGTGAGCCCTTCTATGACCTCGGGCAGGATGGCAGCGTTTATAAGTTCAGCCTCCGTGAAAGGCCTGGCCGGCTCGGCGTGGGATGCCAGGAAACGCTGCCCTTGGGCAAACAGTGGCAGGCTCTTCTCGAAGGCTGCGTAGGCCTGCACGAAGGAAGCGCCGTAGAAGCGGTCCAGGTAGGCGCGGACCATGGCTCCTTCCTGCACGAACTTGTAGAAGCCGTAGTTTCCGTTGCCCGTCTCGTTGAGGACGTTCTCGTGGTTGCCTTTGAGGAAGTGGAAGTGACCCGGAAAGGCGACCTTAGCCAGCATGATCATCTCCATGAGTCCCAGGCCTTCGCACATTTCCTGATCCATGGACCGGTGTTCGCGGTAGCTGCCGGTGAACTCCTTGAAAGCAGAGCGCCAGCGCCGTATGGCCCTTGACTCGGCATGGAAGCCATCACCCAGGCACAGAATCTGCAGCTTGCCTGCTGCCAGGAGGTCGAATACGGGGACTGTCCCCACTATGAAACCGTCCGGGGGAGAGCTGTCCAGCAAGGCCATAAGGAAACTGCGCCGAGCATGCAGGTCCGGTATGATGATGGTGGGGATATCCTGGTGCAAGCGAAGAAGGCCACCGGGTTTTCCGGCTTCATTTGGTGGTCGTAGTTCTGGTAATTCGGATGACAGGGTAGCCGTCGCGGCCTGAACTATGCTCAGGTACGGCTCCGGCTCTGGAAGTGCGTGACGCTCGGAGGCTGCTTTTATGGCCTGGTACGCTGCCTCAGTATTCATGGGGCATGAGCCGCCGGCGAGGCCTGAAGTAGGTCTT